>JACXUN010000314.1 GCA_014763905.1 Campylobacterales bacterium | reverse complement strand
GAAGCGGCCAGAGCAATCAAGCAGCGTCATCCTCATGTAGAGTTTTGTCTACTTGGTTTTTTGGATCCGCAAAATCCCAAAGCGATCTCATCTGAGCAGATGGATGCATGGATGAAGGAGGGGGTTGTCAATTATCTCGGAGAGAGCGATCGGGTCGACGAGGTGATTGCTACGGCAGATTGTGTGGTACTTCCCTCCTACTATCGTGAGGGTACACCGCGTACGCTGCTGGAGAGTGCTAGCATGGGCAAGCCAATTATCACGACCGATAATGTCGGATGTCGAGATGTGGTAGATGACGGAGTCAACGGATTTCTCTGTCAGAAAAAAGATGCGGTTGATTTAGAACACAAATTAGAAATGATGTTAATGCTCACCGTCGAAGAGCGAAAGAAAATGGGGGAAAAGGGACGGGAGAAGATACTTAAAGAGTTTGATGAGAAGATTGTCTTTGATAAATATAAAGAAGCCATCGGAGAGATAGTATTATGAAGGTGTTAGTGACAGGGAGCAGCGGATATATCGGCAGCAGTTTTATACGGCAATACCAAACGCAATACCAATTTCAGACTTTTTCTCTACTTCATCAAAAGCTAGAGGCATTGGATCTATATGATATCGATGCGGTACTGCACTGTGCGGCTCTGGTACATGATAAAAAAGAGCAAAATCACGACCGTTATTACGAGATCAATGTTGCCTATCCCCTCGCCTTAGCCCAAAAAGCAAAAACCGCTGGGGTCGAACATTTTATCTTTCTTAGTACCATTGCGGTATATGGGGATGATATTACCACTATTAATGAGTATTCACCGGTCAATCCGACTTCACCCTACGGTCGCAGTAAACAGAAAGCCGAAGAGGCTCTCAAAGAGCTGGAATCCAAGCAGTTTAAAATCTCGATTATCCGTATTCCCATGATCTACGGGGAAAATGCACCGGGCAATATCGCACTCTTGACAAAAATGATTCAAAAAATACCGATTCTTCCTTTTGCTAATATTGATAATCGTCGGAGTTTTCTCTATATCGATAATCTAACCAATTTTATTGATAAAGTGATCGCCCATCGGTTAGCCGGTATTTTTTTGGTTTCGGACGATCAAGCGGTATCGACGACTCAATTTATCGAACGGCTTGCCAAAACGCTAAACAGAAAAGTGATTTTGGTTCGTATACCGTTTTTTACTCGCCTATTAAAATATTTAAAGCCAAGAATCTATGACAAGCTTTATAATAATTTAGTCATTGAAGGAGAGAGCAACCTTCACCTCTATACCCTGCCGCTGCCATGCAATAATAAGCACACGCTTTTAAC
>JACXUN010000087.1 GCA_014763905.1 Campylobacterales bacterium | reverse complement strand
TTAAACGGTAATCCTGATCTGGATCAGACGACGAATTATGAGGCGGATTTGGGGGTAGAGCAGTACTATCTCAATGGAAAAGTCAAAGCCAAAACCTTCTACTCAAAACTCAAAGATTATATCTACTATAATGGCAGTCTGATGAGCAAAAACTTTGAGAACATTGATGCGAGCATCTACGGGGTTGAACTCATGGGAAGTTATCTCTTGACCGATGATTTGGGTGTCGATGCCGGGGTTGCTTACAAAAAGGGGCGTAAAGATACCCTGCCGACTGGACAGAGTGATCGTGATTTGGCCGATATCAGTCCGCTGAAATTCAATGCGACGGTAACTTATGATTATGATGATCAAGGGGATGTCGAACTATCTGTGATAGCAGCGGACAAATGGCGTGCCATTGATGCTGAAAATGGGGAGCAGACACTGGGTGGCTATGGGGTACTCAACTTCAAAACAACCCGAGCGTTTGATAACGGATTGCTGTTGACTGCCGGTGTGGATAACTTGTTGGATAAAACTTATACGATTACCAACACCTACAAAGACCTTACCTTGGTCAGCGACGGTTCAGATACGATGTTGATCAATGAACCGGGACGTTACCTGTATCTCAATGCCACATACAGATTTTAAAGGATAGAGATGAAAAAGTTTTCAGGATTGATAGCGGCGGTGTTACTGCTTGCCGGATGTACCAATGCGGAGGCACAACCTCAAGCGGCACAGAAGTTTGACCGATTTCAAACGGTAGCAATGGAGGATGCGACGCTTCTTCAGAGTGGAGAACACAAACATAGCTGTCCGGAGTGCGGAATGAATCTTCCGATGTTTTACAAAACCAATCATGCGGCAACGTCAAACGGAGTTGTCAAACAGTACTGTTCAATACACTGTCTCGTCAAAGATAAAAGCATCAACAAAAATGATGTGAGAGATATGAAAGTGGTTGCGGTGGATACCCTTCGATTTATTCCGGTCGAGCAGGCGACTTATGTAGTCGGCAGTGATGTCAAAGGAACGATGAGCAGACTCAGTAAATACGCCTTCGAGGGACGGATGTCGGCTCAACGGTTTGCGATGGAGCATCAAGGTAAAATCATGAGTTTTGATGAAGCGTATGCCTATGCGTTGAAAGATTTCCAATAATACATCAATGTCGGGATCGGGGAACCTGACCTACGCATTATCGGCTATAAAAGATATAGGAAATATACGCCCCGGTAAAGAGAGCCAAATGGGTCTCTACCAGCGGCGAATCTGCAAATGTCGTTCCATTTAGATTGAAATGAGCGGCAAATCCTCCATATACCCAATTCCCCCATTTATACTTAATCCCGATGGCACTACGATAACCACTATAGCCGGCGTTGGCTTGATATTCCGGTCTGATTGCAGTGACATATTGCGGTTTGACACTGTAGAAGTAGTCGTGGTACGCTTCACTCGCCCAAAGCGGCTCGGTTTTGAGGGTGATCTCTAGTTTCTGGCGGGTATACTCATAACCTGAGTTCGACGGAACCCGTTGAACTCAGGTTAATAGATAGCGAAAATAACTGGGAGGACTCTTTAATGACTTTTCGACAAAAGTGTCGATATCCATCCATATCTCCTTCTGTTGCATAAATATAAAAAAAATATATCATAATGATCTTTAATTCTTAATAAAGTTATTTTGTGTTAAAGTTCATGTATGATGCATACTTTAGATAGACTAGCAAACAGATTGACACCGGATTTGGTTCGGAAACTTTATTGGGTTTTGGGGACGATTATTGTTCTTTTGATGCTGGTCTATTTACTGCTTATTGCTTTTTATACCCATCGCAACGATGCAGCCTCTTCGTCTGATCTTATTATTCAAAAAAAATACTATGACGACGGCAAAATCTTAAAAAGTGTGACGGAAATGCGTGGCGGTCAAAAAGACGGATCGGTGATTGAGTATTATAAAGATGGCAGTGTTGAATGGGAGAGTAACTACAAAAAAGGTCTCAAAGAGGGAGCCGAGCGGTGGTATAATCCTTATGGTGTGCTAGAGTGGGAGTGTAACTATCAAGCGGGAAGAAAACACGGGTTGGAGACCATCTATTATGCCGATGGCAATATCCGCCGCAAAACCATGTATAAAAAAGATCTCAAACATGGATGGGAGCGGGTCTACTATCAAAATGGGCAGGTGCAGTTAGAGGTGGAATACTATAACAATATGTACCATGGAATCCAACGCAAATATACCAAAGAGGGAAAATTGATCTATACCCAACGGTATGAGAACAATAACCGGGTGAAATAGATTATTGACCGTTCGACCAATCGATAATCTCCCACGCTCCATCGAATGTCTCAATCAATGCCGTACAAGACTCAACCCAGTCACCGGAGTTTTTGTATTCGATACCGGCAAACTCTTTCATCTCCGCTTTGTGGATGTGTCCGCAGATAATGCCGTCATACCCCTGCTGCTTGGCGTGATTGGTTAAGATTCCCTCAAAATCGGTAATAAAACTGACCGACTGTTTGACATTGTCTTTGACATATTTGGAGAGTGACCAATATCGGTTGATGCCGAATTTACGTCGGATAAAGTTGAGCGAATGGTTGAGGTTGAGCAACAATCCATATCCGATATCTCCGGCGACAGCCAGCCATTTTTTGCTCATCGTTACCGAATCAAAAAAATCACCGTGTGTTACATAATAGCGTTTGCCGTTGAGACCGTGATAGTCGGCTTCATTGAGAACGGTGAGGTTTTCACCCAACAAGATAGGGATAAACGGACGCAAAAACTCATCATGGTTACCGGTCACGAAATAGACACGGGTTCCTTTTCTGGCTTTTCGTAGAATCTTTTGAATCACGTCTGAGTGTGACTGTTCCCAGCGAAATTTACGTTTCATCGCCCACCCGTCAATAATATCTCCCACGAGGTAGAGATTTTCAGACTCATTCTCTTTCATAAAATCGAGAAATTTATCGGCTTGTGAAAATTTGGTGCCAAGGTGAATGTCGGATACGAAAATGGATTTATACTTCATGGCAGATAGTATAACCGGTAATGATTACATATCGATAACAGAGTGGATGTTATCAAATTAACACTTTTGAATGGTATGATTGCTTATGATGAGACCAAAGCGTATAGTTCTAATTACCGATACCCTCTGCGATGCCAACGGAGTTTCCCGTTTTATCCAAGATATTGCCCGTGTTGCCCGCAATCAAGGATATGATCTAACCGCCATCACTTCGACGGCTAAAACCTATTGTGAACCGATTGATAATATTAAACGGTTTGACCCGCTGATACGGTTTAAAATGCCTTTTTATCCCGAACTCGACTTGGCAATTCCGCCATTTTGGAAACTCTACCGAACCGTCAAAGCCAAAAACCCGGATGTGATTCATATTTCGACACCGGGATTGGTCGGATTGACAGGATTGGTTATTGCCAAGATACTCAGAAAACCGGTCTATAGCACCTATCATACCGATTTCGCTTCCTATCTCTACAGCAATACTAAAAGTGTATTCATCAAAAAGTTTACCCGTTTTTTTGAAAAGCGGTTCTATCGAGCCTGTCAAGGGGTTTTTATCCGTTCTGATATCTACCGTCCGCTGATTGAAAAGGAGTTCGAGATTGATGCCGATCACGTTTTGACCATTCCGGCGGGAATTGATATCGGTCACTACGACGCAAATCATCGCGATCCAAACTATTGGAACCGATATGGAATCGCTTCCGATGCCACTATTGCACTCTATGTCGGACGCGTCAGCAAAGAGAAAAATATTGCGTTTCTGCTAGATACGTGGAAAGCAAACTTCAAACCGGATCAGAACCATTGGTTGATTTTGGTCGGAAGTGGCAGTTTCTATCAACGTAGGGTTCAATATGAGGCGTACAATATTAAGTTTCTCGGACACCAAGACAAAAGCGAACTTGCAACCCTCTATCCCAGCAGTGACTTTTTTATTTTCCCTTCCAATAGCGATACCTTAGGACAGGTAGTAATTGAAGCCATGGCAAGCGGATTGCCGATTGTGGTGAGTGATCAGGGAGGACCGCAAACCTTGGTGAGTCAAAGCGTGCCGAATGGATATGTCATCGAACAGAACCATCCCACAAAGTGGTGGCAGGCGATTGAGACGATGTTGTATGACAATGAGAAACGTCTAATCTTTTCGGTCAATGCACGCCAACTCGCCCAAAATCTCAGTATCGAAAAGAGCTTTGCGTTTTTTTGGGAAAACCATGTTCCTAAAATGTAACCAATTTAGACTATACTAACACCGCTCTTAGGCGGTTTTGTTTTAGCTCATCTCAATCAAACTAGCACTTTATCTACCAGCCTTTTCTGCCTAAGGGTTGATTATCCTACTTTGGACTCATCAAATCTTTGTGTTATAATTGTCAAAAAGGTTTGACAATGTTTAAAAAAATATTTTTAGTTTTCACTCTCTTTTGGCTATCTGGTTGTGCAAGCCTGCCGGAGGTCTCGCTCTTTGAACCGACACCGCAGGTCAAGATTCCACGCATCGGTTATCTGGTCAATGTACGACCTAATCCGACCCATACCCATTATGGAACCACCGCACTGACCAACTTCAGCAAAACCTATCAGTATAACTGGCATATCCCCAACTATATTGAGAACAAACTCGAAGAGAGCCTCAAACTGGTCAATGTCAACCCCATCAACCTTCGCACCAAAGGGATCGAACCCAATCAGGTCAATGGACTGCTCAAAAAGCAAAATGATGTTTGGGTCATCAGTAAAGGATTTGGAGAGACTTACCGAAAGCTAGCAAATGAGCTAGATCTTTCGGCAATCGTCATCATCAATGAAGGGGATAAGCCGGGTGTAACCGATTGCGGGGTACTAGGATGCAACGAACTTCAAGCCAAAGGGTACGGACTCCTCTCTCAGAGTTTTATCAATACTGATAACTTTTACTCTGCGACCGCCTTTTACGCTCATCTCTACTGGCTCAAACCGACACCCGAATCACTCGATGCCTATCTCGCTGAGATCAACCACAGCCGAGAGATGACCCTCGTAGCCGTTGCTAAAAGCTCTCAAGTCCAACCCAACAAAATCGATTTTGTCTATCCTCAAGATTTCAACAACTGGACCGAATCGGAACTCAAACCGTTAAGAGTCCCGCTGGTCAAATATATCGAAGGGATGTCCAAAGAGCTCGCCCGGGTGATTAAGGAACATTAAGCTTTCGCATCAAAAAAATACGCCTGAGCTTCCGATTTGGTGGCAAACGGAGAGACAGTGATCGTCTCATCACCGACGGTTACCGCATAGGTCTCTTGCGGTGAAGTACGAGCATAGGTGATCGCCAATTTAGCGGCGAGTGCTTTGTCTTCAGCCGTGGCTCCATTGCTCATCAACGAAAAAGGACCCGCTAGCGGCAGTCGGATCGGGATGTATTTATCGGAGTGGATTTTTTCCAATCCGGCATTATCCTCTTGATGTCGTCCGACGACCAGTTTGGCTCCGTCAGGGAGTCGGAAGTGCCGTCCGTATTTGAGCAGGTCGATATCGGGGAGTTCAAAAGTGTCGTGTTTGATAAACTCACGGATACGATCGGAGTAGTGAGCTTCGGTGAGGAGACAGCCGCCGCCCGGTGATTCGTACTCTTCCCAGCCGTATTCATCGACCAGTACCATCTGTCGTTCGCGGCTCCGTCCTGAGATATCGAGGAGCTTTTCGCGATCGACCCAGCCTTCGAGTTCGGGTCTGCTAGGCTCCATCAGTTTTGCACAGAGAGGGCGGAGAATCAATTTCTCCTCTTTGTCATCGGCTAAGGCACTGACCTGTTTGAGGGCATCGGCACGTTGGCTCATAGGGCGTTGCCCGACCACTTCACCGCTAACGACAAATGAGGCTCCCAACTCCTCCATCACCCCTTTGGCGACACGGAACATATAGCCGTGGCAGTCGATGCAGGGGTTGAAGTTTTTGCCGTAACCATACTTAGGGTTAAACAAAATCTTTTGTAGATACTCTTCCCGGACATCGATCACTTTGAACTCGGCTCCTGCCATTTTGGCACGCTCTGCTAGGATATCGGTGACATCTTTGGTACCGCCGAATCCGGTTTTGATATGGACGGCAATCACGTCGATACCTTGATCGGCGATGAGTTTAATGGCGATCATACTATCAAGACCGCCGCTAAATAGAGAGATGGCTTTCATGAATTGGTTCTCCTTTGAGCGTATTGTATCGAGTTGATTATTAATCATCTATACTCTATAATTTGTTCATGAAAAAAAATTACTTATCAATATTTTTACTCACCACAGCTCTGATCCATGCCACCGGTGGATATGATAATGGATCAGCCGTCGGTACGGGCAAATTACAGTTGGACTTGACACTCAATCCTCTGGATGTGGTGCCGTATGGACAGAGTTATGCGGTATGGAACTATGGATTGAGTGAGCAGACGGCATTTCATGGGTATGTTTCGCATGAGGCCAAAGATGGAACCAATCAGATCTACTA
>JACXUN010000313.1 GCA_014763905.1 Campylobacterales bacterium | reverse complement strand
AGCAACACCGAGTACGGAAATGATGCAAAAAGTAGCCGCTACCGTTCAAAACGGTGACGGTAACGCCAATCTCAGTCAAGAGCAGCTTAATCAAATCGCTCAGATGATTGTAGCAGAGATAAACAAACAGAAAAGTCAAGCCAACAGTAGTGCTTCTACCCCTTCTGCTCAACCAGCAGCACAAGATACCACTTTGATGAACACCCTATCTGAGGCTGAGTTGGATACGCTGGCTACGGCTGATAGTTTAGAGCCTATTTCAGAGTCTGATAGCCAAAAACAAGCGGCTATTGGTAAAGAGGTAGATACCTACAACAAAGTCGTAGTAGGTACGGAATCAAACGATATGCTAGATCAACTGGCGGATGTTATCGACGATGGTGGTGCTGCCACAGAAAGTTCCAACTACACCCAATCGATTACCCAAGAGGTTACTGTGAGGGAAAAAGAGATGCGTGTATGGGTTGTACAAAAAGGTGACACCCTTGGTAAAATCGCCAAAGAGGTTTATGGTAATGTAATGGATTACAAAAAAATCTATGAAGCAAACCCGGATATCCTCAGACGACCTGACAAAATCTATGTCGGTCAAAAGCTTAGAATTCCAAAATAATATAACCCGATTAACCGTGTGTGGATAAAAACCTATCCACACTTATTTTTTAGACATTACAAAAGGATAACTATGAAAAAAACACTCATCTTTTCTCTCTTAACATCTTTGTTATCAGCTGAAGATATTGCCGTAAAAATTACCAGTGATATACCTTATATCATAACCCAAGATTCAGGAAAAGAGATTAAGATACAGCGTATCCAAGATACGGACAATATATTAACCGACGACTATACCAAAACATCTCGATCTTGCCCTCCATTCTGTATCCAGCCGACGCATGTTGCCGACGGAATTCAAAATATCGAAGAGATCGAACTGCTTGAGTTTATGAAAACCAAAGTACCGGCACAAAAAGGTGTGGTAGTCGATGCCCGTCTCAAAAGTTGGTTTGAACTCGAAACTATTCCTACCGCAATCAATATCCCTTATCCGGCAATCCAAAACGCTTCCAAAGAGAAAGCTCAAAAGATTTTTCAAATCTTAGGAATGAAGGTCAAAGAGGATGGTACATGGGATTTCAGTGAAGCCAAAGAGTTGGCGATCTTCTGTAACGGAGTATGGTGTGAACAGTCCAAACATTTTATCGAAGGAATGCTCAAGTACGACTATCCAAAAGAAAAACTCCACTACTATCGAAGCGGATTCCAAGGTTGGAAGCTTCTCGGACTTACTACGGTGGTTCATAAAGAGATTAAAAAATAGGCTTAGGTATTTTACCTAAACCTACTTCATTATTATTC
>JACXUN010000312.1 GCA_014763905.1 Campylobacterales bacterium | reverse complement strand
TAGTGCAAGCACTATCCTGCTACCGTTCGACTTGCATGTGTTAAGCACGCCGCCAGCGTTCACTCTGAGCCAGGATCAAACTCTCCATAATTGAAAAGACGCTTCATAAATGAAGCGATTACTGATCCAGCCCAAGATTTAAAATCATTGGCTGTATAGTGTCTATACTCTGTTTCCAAAGTCATAGACGGTTATGTATTGTGTCTTATCTAAGTAAGACGTTCAGACTCGCATCCGCCCGCCCCACTTGCTTAGTTTTCAATGATCTCAAACTTCCCAAATCTTCAACCCGAAGACTTGCCGATCAACCTCTTCACAAGGCCTCTCTTCGTTTGTGGACGGGAATTATAGACAAACCAAACAACAATGTCAAGAGCGTTTCGAAGGAAATTTCGGATTTACTCAAATTTCTTTTTCGAGTCTTATATTGCAATTCCGTCGACGGCCGTAACATCGACATATCCTGTTTCTTCTGTTATAAGAATATCGGCATCGTGCCCATCGTTTGTTTCAATATGAACATTACAATCACTTGTCAAGAAATTCATAGTATTTCCGCTGATTTGTCCGGGACGTCCCAGGTGGTCAAATGCTATATTACTTGCAGCAGTGCAACCACCCTGAAGTGTTACTGATGTCACACCATAGGATTTCCACAAAAGTATTTCATCCGGCACGGTACTTCCTGCTGCACATGTACTACCTGCGTTCAAACGCTTTCTTGTCAAAGGATCCACTGCAGTTTCATTGGTATCTGCATTTCCCTGGCCGCTCCTATCCGCAAATACCCTGTAGCAATTCCCCTCTGTTCCATTCACAAATGTGATCCGCCACAACGTATCCTCCCAACTATCCCCATTCGTCGCATCGGCACCCGTCCGATCCTCAATCAATGCATGATGCTGCGTCAATCTGATATGCCGGGCAATCTGATACGCTGCTTCTGCCGCTTGGTCACGGTCCATGGCCGGAATCAAATTGACAGACAAAATACCGACAACAACAATTATTACAACAAGCTCAAGCATAGAAAACGCGGTTCTTTTCATACTGATCCTAAAAACGTTTTGGATCAATTATAACACAGGAAAAAAGAAAAAAATTTGGAGGAGAAGATGTAGAATGGAAGAGCTTTACAGCTCTTCCGCTTTTTCGACGTTGTAGAGGATATCGTCCATCGGGTGACGATACATCGGCATGCCGAGACGTTTTTCGTCAAGAATATGGCCGATGAAGCCGATAGAGCGGCCAACGACGAAGAATGCGTTGAGCGCACCGGCGTCGATGAAACCGTCGATCTCTTCTTCGGAGTAACCGAGTGCACGCCACATGTCTACCATCAGAATACCGATGGTACCG
>JACXUN010000086.1 GCA_014763905.1 Campylobacterales bacterium | reverse complement strand
CTGAGTTCGAGAAATAAACTTCCCGCACCCTTTCTCTTTGGTTCCGTTGAAAGTTTTAACACGCTCTTTAGCTTTGGCTTCCCACGCCTCGTAGCGTAAACAGTTTTGAGCATCACGGCACTCACAATTATCACAGGCTACCGGAACGCGGTCGTATCGATTAGACATTAAATCGGAAGTGTATTATATCACCGTCTTGAACGATGTACTCTTTGCCCTCGAGACGGTTTTTCCCTGCCTCTTTGGCACCCTGCTCTCCACCGTATTGGATATAGTCATTGTAAGCTATCACTTCTGCACGGATGAAGCCTTTTTCAAAATCGTTATGAATCACTGCCGCTGCTTTAGGAGCTGTGGTATTTTTACGAATGGTCCAGGCACGCACCTCTTTGACACCGGCGGTGAAATAGCTCATCAATCCCAGTTTATCAAACCCTTTATGGATAATTTGATCTAAACCACTCTCTTTGACTCCCAAATCAGCCAACATTTCTGCTTTTTCAGCATCCTCGAAGTCCACCATATCCTCTTCTAGTTTGGCACAGAGTTTAATCACTTCTGAATTATGCTTAGCTGCATACTCTTTAAGCATCTGAACATACTCATTGTCCTCAGATAATCCCTCTTCGTCTACATTGGCTCCATACATAATCTCTTTGGAGGTGAGTAGACGGAGGTCTCGATTAAGTGTTTTGAAAACATCTTCATCTATCTGAGGAAAAGTAGATACCGGATGAGCTTCAGAGATATGATCCAATAAAGCCTCGGCAACTTCCAGCTGAGCTTTGGCATCTTTGTCGTTACCTTTGGCTTTTTTTCTCAACGACTCAATACGCTTTTGAACCGAATCGAGATCGGCAAAGAGCAACTCCTGCTCAATGATCTCGACATCACGAATTGGATCGATAGAGCCTTCGGTATGGACAATATTCGGGTCATCAAAACAGCGTACGATATGTAAAATCACTTCAGTTTCTCGGATATTGGAGAGAAATTTATTCCCTAACCCCTCTCCTTTACTGGCTCCCTTAACCAATCCGGCAATATCGACGAAATCAAGAGTCGAATATTGAATCCGCTCCGGATTAACAATTTTTGCCAATTCATTAAGCCGGATATCCGGTACCGGTACGACCGCTTTGTTGGGTTCAATGGTACAGAAAGGGTAGTTGGCACTCTCTGCATTTTGTGCTTTAGTTAGGGCATTGAATGTGGTAGATTTCCCCACGTTAGGAAGACCTACAAGTCCGATACTTAATCCCATAATATTCCTTATGAAGTTCTTTTCGGGGCGAAAGCCTCCGATTCCAAAATTGGTGGAATTGTAGCTAAATATAGGTGAAGCGGGGGTTAGAGCGTCCCGTTTCTAAAATGTTTAAAAAAGCGATAAAGTGAAAAAAGCAATTGAAAAAGCGAAATACCGACAACATCAGCCAATACATCATAAATCGAACTTTCCCGGTAAGGAGTCAACAGTTGAATAATTTCTATCAAAATACCAAATGCCAGCAGTGCCGTCATATTACGCAATCGATGTTGAAATGTCGAAGAGGCACGATTGAGAAGCAGTGAGAGGGTAAAAAAAGCCGTGGCATGTTTAATTTTATCTTCATAAAAATAATCAAAATCAATATGATCACTGGGGACAACCGCCAAAATCAAAACAGCCGTAACAGCAATATAAAAGAGAATTTTAAATTCTCTTTTATTGAAATGTATCCAATGCATGGTATTAGTTTTTCACCAAGCTTGAAATCAGTTTGGTCATCAATCGTACACCCGCACCACTGGCTCCATGCGGATTCTCTCCCCAGCTATGCTCTACAAACGCCGGTCCGGCGATATCGATGTGAGCCCATTTCGCTTTGTGATCCTCATCGATAAACTCTTCTAAGAATAATCCAGCAGTGATAGCTCCACCGTAGCGGGTATTGGAAATATTGCAGATATCGGCGATCTCGCTTTTGAGTGATTTTTTGAGGTAGCGGTTGAAATCCAATTTGGTTGCGAATTCACCTGCCTCTTTAGCAGATCGGATGATCAAATCTTTGACCGCATCACTGTTCCCCATTACGCTGGAGGTATAGTGTCCGACACCGACTACCGAGGCTCCGGTTAAGGTAGCAAAGTCAAAGATATAATCCGACTTCACCTCTTGTTGAGCGTAGCAGAGTGTATCAGCCAAAACCAATCGTCCTTCGGCATCGGTATTGCGGATTTCAATGGTTTTACCGTTTTTGGCATAGAGTACGTCATCTGGTTTATAGGCATCACCGCCGATCATATTTTCTACCGCTCCGATAAACCCATGTACTTCAATAGGAAGGTTGAGTTCAGAAACCGCTTTCATAATTCCGATAACTGCCGATCCGCCGCTTTTGTCGGATTTCATCGTTGCCATAAATTCTGACGGTTTAAGGCTCAATCCGCCGCTATCATAGGTAAGTCCCTTTCCTACTAAAGTAACGACACATTGAGGATTTTCCGGTTTATGGATGAGATGAATCACCCGCGGTTTATGCCGTGAAGCACGCCCTACGGCTAAGAGGGTTTCCATCTTCTGTTCTCTCAGCTCTTTGGGTTTAAGTATCTTACAAACAAGATTATTTTTTTTAGCCATTTTTTTAGCAATATCTGCCATAATCTCAGGATAACAATCATCCGGTGTCGTATTGACAATATCACGGGTAAAGTTGGTCGCTTCAGCTATGATTTGTGCGACATTGAGAGCTTCGGCACACTTTTGGATATCCTGTGTCCACCCACTGTAATCTTCCATCGAAATGGTGATATCCTCTAAGGTTGTTTCACTTTTGGTATTTTTGTAGCGTTCAAAACTGTAGCTGCCCAAAACCAACCCTTCGACCATTGCTTGGAGATTCTCGGTACGGTTCACTTCGCCTGCATACGAAGCAATTTTGAGTGATTTATAAGCTTTGCTTTGGGCGACACGTATCGCGGCGGCGACAGCGGTTCGGATATTGTTACTCGCTAAATCTTCACTCCCGACATAAAGCCGATCTTTTTCCAAAAGCAGACAGGTCTCATCTTGGGTCGCTTTGAATTTGGCTTTTTCCAACAGTTCCTTGTCTTGAACAAATCGATGTTCAAAGTTGCCGTCAACAACGATAATCACCTCTAAATCACTGGCGGTATCTTGGATAGCATTAATGGTTAATTCAAAATTCATAATAGTTTATTCCCTTTTTTCTTATTTAAATTTATCTTTTAAAATCTCTTGGGCTTGAATCATATCTTTGTCCCCTCGTCCTGAGAGATTGACCAAGATAATCTGATCTTTAATCGCTTCCAACTTCATCTTTTTGAGATAAGCCACCGCATGAGAACTCTCAAATGCCGGGATAATCCCCTCTTTTTGCGACAACCATACAAAGGCATCTAACGCCTGATCATCGGTGATATAGTCATAGGTCACAATTCCCTCATCTTTGAGATAGGCGTGTTCCGGTCCGATTCCCGGATAATCGAGTCCAGCAGAGATTGAGTGAGCCTCTTGAATCTGCCCGTCTTCATCTTGAAGCAGATAGCTTAACTGTCCATGCAGTACCCCCGGACTCCCTTTGGCTAAGGAACAACCGTGTTTGCTATCGAGTCCATATCCGCCCGCTTCGATGCCGATACACTCGACCGACTCCTCTTCTAAGAAATGGTTAAAGATACCCATGGCATTTGACCCGCCGCCGATACAGGCGATCACTTTGTCCGGTAGTCTCCCTTCGACGGCTTGGAGTTGGGCTTTGGCTTCCCATCCGATAATCGACTGGATATCCCGGATCATCATCGGATAAGGGTGAGGGCCAGCTACCGTACCGATAATGTAGTAGGTGTCTCGGGCGTGGGTAACCCAGTGACGAATCGCATCATTCATTGCATCTTTGAGCGTTTTGCTCCCTGATTCGACGGCATGAACTTTGGCTCCGAGCAGTTTCATTCGGAAAACATTGAGCTTCTGCCGCTCCACATCCTTGGCTCCCATAAAGACTTCACACTCTAATCCAAACAGAGCCGCTACCGTTGCCGTTGCCACACCATGTTGACCCGCTCCGGTTTCGGCAATCACCTTTTTCTTGCCTAGCCGTTTGGCTAAAACCGCTTGGGCGACAGTGTGGTTGATCTTGTGAGCTCCGGTATGGTTTAGGTCTTCCCGTTTGAGATAAACTTTGGCTCCGATCTCATCCGAGATATTTTGAGCAAAATAGAGTGATGAAGGACGACCGACATAGTGCTGATAGTAGTAATCCACTTCCGCCCAGAAATCTTTATCGAAGCGTACCGCTTCATAATCCAGTCGCAGTTGTTCCAACGCCGGCATCAAAGTTTCCGGGACAAAACGCCCGCCGAAGATACCGAAATGACCGTTCACGTCCGGGTCATACGGACTTGGTTTAGGGATATAAATGGTTTCTTTTTGCATTCGTGACTTCTTTGGTTAAAAATAAGTAGGTGACCAATATGTGATTTATATTGGTCACCTACTTGGTTGCGATTATAGCTTATTTTTAGTCGTATCCGCTTTAGTGTCGAGTTTATTTTGTGTCAGAAAATGCAAGAAGCAAAAAGCGATTGTCCAAGCAGACAACAAAAGCTTCAAAAGTAGTTTCAGCAGTTAGGTTCGTAGCGTGGGGTATTCCTGCCCACGATTATAAAACTTATACCTCCAAACTATAATTCAGTGTATTTTGCCGTAGCAACTTCTCTCTCAGTTGAACAAAGCTGTCAAAATACTCTAAAAAACTCTTCACCATCGAGGCTTTGAATCTTCGATTGCTCTCTTGTTCTAGGATTCGATAGGTCTCTCGGGTCGTATAGCTCTCCTTAACCCGGTAAGCACGTGGAGAAAGCAGAGCGTGAAATGTTTCAGATATGGCAACGATTGTAGCAAACGGGCTGATCTGATCGCCTTTGAGTTGATGCGGCACACCGGAACCGTCATACTCCTCTTTTCGCTGAGAGATAATCGCTTTGGCGACCTTGATAAAGTTGGTCTCAATCGAGTTATTGACCACTTGATATCCCATTAGCATAGTGTGATTGTAATGTTCTTTATCTTTGGTCGAAAATTTATAATCCTGACGGATAGATTTGGTAATCGCCAAGGAACCGATATCGCGTATCAACGTCGCATAATAGATATTGTCCGCCATATCCTCATCATATCCCAACACAAACGCATACTCTCGGGCAATCGTGGCAATCACTTTAGAGTTAATAGAGTTGTATTTTTTGCTGTAGAGCATGGCTATCCCGTAAAATATCTCTTTTTGGGAATCCTCCACCGCTTTGAGCGTATAGGTTTTATTACTGCAGTTCAGGTCATTGGGATCGCTCTTATGATAGAGGTTTTTATAGTTTTCTCGGTACTGCTTTTTCTGGATATGTTTATAGATGATCTCTTCTAGCTTGGTCAGTTTAAGCGGTTTGAAGAGAACATCATTGGCTCCGTTGGCATAGAGCTTTTTCTCTTCTCCTTCGTCGGTGGTAATCATCACGACTGGGATATAATCATGTTTTTCCTCTTTTCTGATCGCCGTCAGGGTCTCTTCACGATTTTCAAGCTGCATATTATAATCAAGTAAAACCATATCAATTTTTTCATTATCCAAGATTTCCAGCGTCTCTTTAGAGCTTCCTGTTTCAATGATTTTGATGGTAGGAATTTTTGCCAACAGTGTGGTAATGAGTTTACGATTAAAAAGATCCGTGTCAGCTATCAACAGTGTTATCTCTCCCAGTGCTTCCCACTTCATAGATCGACTCCTAAAAATTATTTCAATGGTTATTATATAGCATTATGCGTAAAACATAAATTTAATCTTAAATTAATATATGATTAATTTTACTTAATAAACAATTAATAATAATTTTATAACACTCAGCCACCATAGAGACAGAATATTGATATAGTATGTTTTTTATGTGATACTATTTCGACACTTCACCATATCCGACAATTGTTCCCTCACTAACATGAGGCTGTGTGAGCAAGTCGCTGTCTTGAACAAAAACCGTATACCCCTCATGGCAAGCTAAATGCAGCCACTGCTCCGAAGGATGAGATAGGGACTCCATACGCTTGAAATGGGTATCTTGCTGATCAATACAGGTACTTTCAATGGCTGTTTTTCCATTTAGAAGATAGGAGCAGTACCCTTCGGAGAGATATATCTCTTTTTGAAGTTCATCTCCTCTTTTAAGCTGATGATTTTCAAAAAGCGTATCGTTCTGAACCCTATAGCGAATATTCGGAACGATAGAATAATAATGTATCAGACTGGTTTTATCATGACTCCATGGATGATAAATCCCTGATTTAACCGTACATACTTTCTGTTGATTCGGATTT
Organism: Campylobacterales bacterium; assembly: GCA_014763905.1. Classification (GTDB taxonomy): domain Bacteria; phylum Campylobacterota; class Campylobacteria; order Campylobacterales; family Sulfurovaceae; genus UBA1140. The sequence goes on along the minus strand of JACXUN010000086.1, from coordinate 257 downwards.
CTGAGTGTCGTATACCCTCTAATTTGTCTCTGCTTATTTGTATCGGGTTGCAGATAAATCACAGGACTGGGATACTCTCCACTCCAAAAGTTGTAGGCTAACATCGTATGAGTCACCCCATCCCGCGTAATTGGGAGCTGATAGGGATTATCATTTGCTTGTAACCTGAGTTCGACGGGATATCATAGTCACAGAAGCCTAAAAATAGGTAAGATTTGAAAAATCAAAATTCGTAGGACTAGCCGTAGCTAATTCAA
>JACXUN010000311.1 GCA_014763905.1 Campylobacterales bacterium | reverse complement strand
GGCATGACCGGACGAGAGAGCATCTTCACATCATCAATAAGTCCACTCCCTCGTATCTCAAAAGAGTTAACCGCTAACAGTTGATTGGTCGGTTGGAAGGTTCGAATATCTTGGGCAATATCACGCGTAATCGTCTGCCATACGTTATTAACCGCTCCATTATATTGCGGCCAGGCATTTTCCCATCCGTTTTGTCCGATAATCGACCATCCTCCCAAATCAAACCAAAGCGTCTGCCCGCCATTTTCAACACCACCGCTTGGTGTATAAGTATTACGGTTTTCATAACGAATGGTTCTGGCTCCTTGTGAAGTCTCAACGTTCACATAGACGGTATAGTTTTCATGAAAACGGCTCTTCCACTGCAATATCTGCTGCCGTGTATTATTCCATAATGCTCCGCCGTTTGGATTCTGTAAACTATACGCATTGTTTTGCCCAGAACCTTGGAGACTGATTACCGTACCCTGAGCATTTTCAGGATCATCTGCCATATTGATCACGGCACCTGCTGGATCAGCATCAGACACAACCCAATTGGCGACGCCTTGCTCACCCCTTCCATATACGGTCTCATCTGGATTATAAAGCATAATGTTATCGATAAAAGCTTCGGAACCGGCATACATAATTCCATCCACCGAAATGATCTCATTATCTGGATCCGCATCTTTCAAATCGGCTTTCAAATCTCGGGTATAGGTTCGCCATACATTTTTATATTCACGATGCTGATAACCACCCAAACCATGTAAAATAGCGATCAATCGTCCATTCTTATCTCTTAATGCACCATTATGGAATCCTATACGTTGCGGTAAATCATTATAGAAAAGATAACGCAATCCGTTTCGTGTATTGAGTATGACATAAAAGGTATACCGATTATAGACCAACATCTTCCAGGTGATTGTTGTTTCGCTTCGGTTATTCCACGCACTTGAAGTACCGGGATACCCACCTAACATCCGCTGTCCACCATTCAGATGAATGACACGACTCTGCTGACTATTACTAAAAAGATTTTCAAATGGATTATTAGAAGAGTCATTCACAATTCTCCAACCATCGATTAATCCATCTTCCGCATCTTCATAAACTGTTGTTGCTCTACTAAAGAGAGAGAACATTACTAAAAAAAGAAGGATAAACTTTAAATGTTTCATTTTTACACACCTTTACGAATTTATTTTCACAACACTATATGTTGTTATATATTAATAATTATTAATATTCCGCACGAAAGAACATTTAAATTACAAGCTTTATTGAAGCTAGGAGATCTTTATGCTATAGTTATCCTATTTTGCATCAATTATCAAAACATATATTGTTATTATATATTTCAATTATTTAATTTTATAACAAATGTTATTT
>JACXUN010000085.1 GCA_014763905.1 Campylobacterales bacterium | reverse complement strand
GCCCAAAAATTTACAATCTAAATATCTTTCAGAGATTGACTAGAATATGCTATAATTAAAAAAGCTCTAAAAAAGGATCACAGATGTCAAATGTTGGACTTTTACCAAGATATACCTACCGTGACTATTGTAATTGGGAAGGGGATTGGGAACTCATAGAGGGGATACCTGTTGCTATGGCACCGGCACCTATGAAAATACATCAGCAGCTTGCTAGTGAATTCTTTTTTCAGATCAAACAAGAGATGAATAATACCTGTACAGAATGCGAAGTACTTTATGAAGTTGATTGGAAAGTATCCGATGGTACCATTGTAAGACCCGATATTGTATTCGTTTGTAATGATGACAGCGAAAAATACATTACCAAAGCTCCAAAAATCATCGTAGAAATCCTAAGTCCCTCAACCGCTCAGAAGGATGAAACCGTCAAATTTAATATCTATGAAGATGAAAAAGTTCACTACTATATCCTCGTCTACCCCGATGATCTCAAAGCCAAAGTCTACCGACTCAAAGAGGATCGCTACTCTAAAGTGGGAGATTTTAGCAAAGAGAGACTCACTTTTGAGGGCATTGAGTGTGAACTAAAGCTTGATTTTGGGAGAGTTTTTCAACGCTTTCGAGGATGAATCTGCCTAACCCGTAAGGCGGTAACACATCACCCATTAAACTGTATCGGTCCCTCTCCGCTTCCATTAAGCAACTGCCGCACATACGGATTGCTCGTATTTTTAAAGGCATAGTTATCCGCCCACTCGATAATCTCCCCCTCAAAGAGAAACGCCAAATAGTCCGCGGCTTTGAAGCTCTCTTTCATATCGTGGGTAATCAATATCGAGGTGACCCCTAACTTCTCTTGCAAATCCAAGATCAACTGCGTAATCAAGTCACTCGTAATCGGATCAAGTCCCGAAGTCGGCTCATCGTAGAGGATAATTTTCGGCTCCATAATAATCGCCCGAGCCAATCCCGCCCGTTTACGCATACCACCACTCAGTTCGTTAGGAAAAAGTCGGGCTACCCGTTGGGCATCAAGTCCGGTGAGACTGAGCATCTTCATCACTCGCTTTTCGATCTCCTCTTCGGTGAGTTCTTTAAAGTGTTCACGCAACGGAAAAGCGACATTATCAAAGATATTCATACTGTCAAACATCGCCCCGTCTTGAAAAAGGAAACCGATATTTTTACGCACGGCTCTCAGCTCTTGCTCATCACACGCCGAGACATTCACGCCATCCACCCATATCTCCCCGCTGGTCGCTTTCATCAATCCTACGATATGCTTAATGATCGTCGACTTTCCGCTTCCTGAAAGCCCCAAAATAACTGTGGTAGAGCCTTGAGGGAAAATCATATTGACATCTTTGAGTACCTCTTTGGTTCCAAACACTTTTCGTAAATGTTGAATCTTGATAATGGGATTGGCTAAGTCAAATTGATTTATGTTTCGCATCTATCGCAATGCCTTTTTGAGATTGAAAATGAGGAGTGCCAATGTCGAAAACGCAAACAGCTTAAAGTCGATCTCACTAGCCAAATGGGTATTTTTGAAAGCTTCGCTCTGTGTCATCGCCTCTTTGGCTTGCTGCATTGTGATAATGTCCGGTGTATAATAACTGGTAAAGAGTAACCCAGAAGCAATCATTAAAAATGCCGCAATCACACTCCACTTGTCACTCTCAAAGTTTTTCCATTTGATCGCCTCATAGAGTACGACAAAGACTACCGCAAAGTTGACGAGATAGGCTAGCTTTTGGAAGTTTGCCGTCATTAGCAATCCCTCTTGGTAGTTCGAGAGCAGTTCCGAACCCAATAACAGTTCCGAATGGAAAATCGTCGGTGCGACTACAATTCCGGCATAAAGCCCCGCTCCCAATGCGATACCCAAAGTGATGATATAACTCATTGTCATAATTCTAAAGATTTTTTTTGTCATGATTGTCCTTGTAAAAATTTATAACAAACCCTCGATCAAGTCCGGCTAAATCTTGATAAAACTGATACGATTGTACCCCATTTTGATTAAAAAATTGCGTCATCGGCTCTTTTTGATCGTATCCCATCTCACAGGCGAGATATTTAATCCCCCGTGCTTGGACATCTAAAACGATCTGCTTAAGCAGCTCATCCCCCACTTTACCGCCGAAAAGAGCCTCTTTGGGTTCATACTCGGCAACATTGCGTTCGAGTTCAAAATCATCGGCGATATAGGGAGGATTGCTAACGACGAGTTGAATTTTTTCAGTTACCTCATCCAATAGATTCGATTTGATCACTTTCACCCGATTTTCCAAACCAAAGGCTTGAATATTTTGCGTCGCCACTTTAATCGGCGTATCACAAATATCGGTGGCTACCACCTTCAGATTAGGAAATTTACGGGCCAACACAACCGAAATCGCCCCGCTTCCCACACCGATCTCGGCAATCGAAGTGATCTGCTCTCGTTCAGTAATCTCGGCTACCAAATCAATCAGCAGCTCCGTCTCAGGACGAGGAATCAAAACCCCATGCTCTACCATGAGTTCAATATCGTAGAAGCTGACTTTGCCGGTAATATACTCATAGGGTTCATGATTGGCACGCCGTTCAATGAGCTTTTCAAAGGCTTCCATATTCTCAACTTCATAATCATTAAAGGCATGAAGCCATGTTCGCTCTTTACCTAGATAATAGGCTAATAAAAGCTCGGCTTCAAATCTTGGACGTTCGCAAGTATTTTTTAATTGTTGCGTAGCCCGTTGTAGCGTCTGTTGGATGGTCATGGCAAACCTTACTTATCATCCACATTAAAAAAGGTAAATATCCCCTCTTGCTTTAACGGTTCATTAATCGTATGGCTGTCATACCCCAACTCTTTAAGCCGTTCCAATACCGGTGGATGAGTATAGTAGAAAAAGACCACCAATGGATGCGATTTGGGGAATGCTTTGTTCTCATCGACCAGTTTAATAAGTGCTGATACCAAGTTCTCTTTGCCGCCCATTTCTGAACCGAATGCGTCGGCGGCGTATTCATTGTGACGGCTCACATAACTCATGATCGGCGTAAAGACAAATCCGATCAACGGAACCAACAGCATCATCATAGCGATCTCCACTCCCGCTCTTGGCATCACTTTCATATCATAGAAAAGCTGCTCCGGTAGATTGCCCAGTAGGAAAAAGGCTACGAAGAGCAGAACCGCCATCATCCCGATATTTTTCCAAATATCCCCGTGTGAGAAGTGTCCCAACTCATGTCCGAGTACCGCCAACAACTCTTTAGGGTTCAATTTCTTCATCAAGGTATCAAACAACACTACTCGTTTGGTTTTACCGAGTCCTCCGAAGTAGGCATTGAGTCGGTTATCTCGTTTACTTGCATCCATCGTAAAGATACCGTCGCTTTTGAGACCAACCTTCTGCATCATCTCTTCGATGGCGGTTTTGAGTTCTCCCTCTTCTAACGGTGAAAATTTATTGAAAATCGGAGCGATCAGCGTTGGATAGATGATATTGACCAGTAACGCAATCGCAAACAGCAGCACAAAGCCCCAGACCCACCAGCTCGTTACATTGACCACAATCCACGCCAAGAGATAGAAAATCGCTCCACCAAAAACGACAAACATCGCCATAGACTTCGCCAAATCTTGGAGATAGAGTTTCGGGGTCATTTGCGAAAAGCCGTACTCTTTATCGAGTTTAAAGGTCTGATAGAGTTCAAACGGCAATCCTGCGATAAAATTGACCGCCATAAATCCAAAGAGGAAATAGACCGCATCCATGACCGATTCGGTCGTGCCGAGTATCGAACTAATCCAGGCAAATCCTACCGTCACCCACCAGATAAACATACCGTAATCGACGATCGTAGAGAGAATGCCCATCCGCTCTTTTTTGATCGCATACTCTCCGGCAGTGGTATATTTCTCTTGGGTCATGAGAACCGCTTCCTTGTTTTTCTCCTCGCTGATATACCCGATCTGCATCACGGAGATATAGATTTTGAGCAGGGTATAGACGGTATAGAGTATCACTATGATTTCTAACATTCATCAAGCCTTTTGTTTTTTAGCGAATATACCCAACTATGACTTAAAACCTGAGGACTCAGGTTAAAACTTATAAGTTATAATTCGCAAATTACTTTTTTGGCAAGGAAACCACCGTGGCTTTGATCTCCCTTTTTGATATCGATAAAAACTATGATGTAAAGCAGCTCCTCAAAGGGGTGAGCTTTACACTCAGCGAAGGAGAGCGGGTCGCTATCGTCGGACAGAACGGATGTGGGAAATCCACTCTCATGAAGATCATCGGCGGACTGGTCGAAGCAGATGAAGGGCGACGGGTCACTGACAAAAGCATCGTCATCGATTCACTCGATCAGCAACCGACCTTTGAAGCCGGACTAGATGTCCGCCAAGCGATCGAAAATGAACTCACCGAACTCAAAATTGCCAAAGCCCGCTATAATGAACTCTCAGCTCAGTTGGCAACCGATTATGAAAACAAACAGCTTCTTAACGAACATGCTCAGATTAGTGCCTATCTCGACCATCACAGTGCGTGGAACTTGGATGACAAAATCGAACGCGTACTGCAAGAGTTTCAGCTCAAAGAGTACGAATACCGCCATGTCAATACCCTCTCTGGAGGAGAGCAGCGGCGTGTTGCATTGGCATCATTGATTTTGAAAAAACCCGATATTCTGCTCCTCGATGAGCCGACCAACCATCTCGATGTCTATATGGTAGAGTTTTTGGAAGAGATACTAACCAAAGAGAAGTTTACCCTCCTCATTATCTCCCACGATCGACACTTTATCAATACCATTGCGACCCGCATTATCGAAGTCGAAAATCTGAACATCATCTCTTATGACGGAGGTTACGATCAGTTTCTGATCAAAAAGGAACAGCGTATGCAGAGCATGAGAAAAGAGCATGAGAACCTCCTACGCTTCCTCAAAAAAGAGGAGGAGTGGCTACGCCAAGGGGTCAAAGCACGGCTTACCCGAAACCAAGGACGTAAAAAACGGGTCTTTGAACTGCGGGAAAAAGCCCAAAAAGACCCGACACTGATTCGTAAAATGATGATTGAACTCGAACGAGAGAAAAAAAGCTTCAACTCGACCGGTTCGATCGCCAAGAAAAAGATGCTCTTTGAGATCGAACATCTCTACTATAGTGTAGCGGGAAAAAAATTGATCGAAGATTTCAGTACGCGAATTCTCCAGCGGGACAAAATAGCGGTCGTCGGACATAACGGCTCGGGGAAATCGACCCTGCTCAAACTGCTGCTGAAACGGATTGAACCCAACAGCGGCAAAATCAAACAGGGAGAGTTTTCGGTCGGCTATTTTGATCAACATCGAGAGATGCTACAAGATGACAAAACCATCGTCGAAACCTTTCTACCCAAAGGCGGCGATAGAATCCAACTCGATAACGGCAAATCGATGCACATCTATGCCTATCTCAAAAGCTTTCTCTTCCCAGAAGAGTATCTGACCAAAAAAATCGGACTCCTCAGTGGCGGAGAGAAAAACCGTATTGCCTTAGCACTGCTCTTTACCAAAAAAGTGGACTGTCTGATTCTCGATGAGCCGACCAATGATCTTGATATCCAGACGATCAATATCCTCGAAGAGAAACTGCTCAATTTCCAAGGGGCATTGATATTCGTGAGTCACGATCGATATTTCATTGATAAGATCGCCTCGAAACTTTTTATCTTCCAAGGCAATGGGGTGATCGAAGAGTCGTACCAAAACTACAGCGAATACCTCTCTATCGAAAAAGATATCAAAGAGCTGTATAGTATGGAGAGTGAAGTGCAAGCGGTACAGAACAAACCGACAACAGACGATGAACCGATCAAAGTCAAAAAACAGACCAAGCTCAGTTACAAAGACCAACGCGATCTGGAACGTTTGCCTGCCATTATCGAAGAACTCGAAGCCAAAATCGAAGCGATCAACGCTTGTCTCTATGATCCGAAATGTTATGAAGAGCGGGGATTGAGTGTCGTAGCCGAAGAGCTGAATAAGACAGAAGCAGAGTATGAAGCGGTCAGTGAACGCTATCTCGAAGTGCTAGAAATGCAAGAAGAGCTTGAAAATTCATAGGATTTAACGTTTTATTAGCTGTTTTTCATAAAGCTAAACAGATCAAATGAGAATATGCTAAATTAGTTTTTATATTTAATTAAAATTTAAATTTTTTGCATTTTTTCTTTTTTTTCTTAAAATTATCTGATATAATTTCCTTGTGAGAGCCAACTTCTTTTCCCCTATTTCTACTTGGCTCTCATACCAAACGATAACTTTTAATGGTTTGCAAACATAAACTTTCTCCCTTAAACATCACTTTACTTAGCAATTAAAAGTTATCATCTCCCCAAATATTTGTATAAACCTGAGTTCGACGGGATATCATAGTGACAGCTTTGCGAGGTTTTTTGTAGGCAAAGTCAAATTTTTGCGGGACTAACGAGTTAATTCAAAAAAAATTGGTGAAGCATACGGAAAACCTCGCAAAGCTGTCACTATGATATTCCGTCGAACTCAGGTTATTAAGTAAAATTAATTGTTTAGTCCCCTCAACTTCTGGTACGGGTTTTCTTTAAAAAGTTCAGGGTTTGAATCAAACTTTTCAAGCAGTGTAGCATAAGGAGTTTTAAAC
>JACXUN010000310.1 GCA_014763905.1 Campylobacterales bacterium | reverse complement strand
CCTGCCAACAGCATTTGCGAAAGAGATTCATTATAATGAGGATGAAAACTCTCGACTTGGGGTAGATTGGCTTGAAGATACGCTTCAAATCGTTGCATACTGTTACTTTCCGAAATAGTGAATTTTTGGCGTATTATAACAGGATTAACCTGAGTAAAGCGGTGATTATGATATCCCGTCGAACTCAGGTTATCTGCAAAAGATACGTCAAGAGTATCAGATTTTTTCCGATGAAGCGTATCGGCAAGGACGTATCGCTTTTCTCCAAACGATGGTGACAAGAGAGCCGATATTTCTTTATCAACGCTATGAAGCCCAAGCCAAAGCAAATCTAAAGCGTGAATTGTATAATTACACTCATGAATAGTATCCATTTAGAAGCCTCATGGCTCACACATCTCCAAAATGAATTTGATCAGCCCTATATGCAAGAGCTGAGAGCCTTTTTGATTCGCGAAAAAGAGCAAGGGAAAATCATCCTCCCCAAAGGGTCACTCTGGTTCAATGCCCTCAACTCCACACCGCTTGATCAAGTCAAAGTGGTGATACTCGGGCAAGACCCCTATCCGACAATCGGACACGCTCACGGTCTCTGTTTCTCGGTACTGCCGGAGGTAAAGCCGCTGCCCAAATCGCTGCAAAATATCAATCAAGAACTCTTTAACGATCTGGGTATCAATAACGGGCACATTGGTTACCTCCAACCGTGGGCAGATCAAGGCGTACTCCTGCTCAATGCTGTGCTAACCGTCGAAGCCGGAAAATCAAATGCACACCAAGGTAGAGGCTGGGAACGGTTTACCGATAAGGTGATCGAGATTATCAATCGAGAGTGTGATCATGTGGTCTTTATATTATGGGGAAGTTATGCTCAGAAGAAAGGAGCCGCCATCGACAGCCGGGGGCATCTGATTATCAAAAGTCCGCACCCCTCGCCGCTCTCAGCATATCGTGGGTTCTTTGGTAGCCGACCGTTTAGTCGGACTAATGCGTATCTGATTCAGAATGGCAAGCAGCCGATTGATTGGCAACTGTAACTGTAAAAGAACAGTTCTAGAACGTTAGGAATGAGTCCTAAAATCTTGGTGTTATTTTTCTTCTGTACCCAAAACTTTAGGCTGATATGCTCTTTCAATTGAAGTTTGATGGTTCCTCTCATGGCATTATGAAGTGTTTTTTAATATCATAGGTTTTTATATCAATACTGTATGCTGCTGCGTATTGGCTGAGATTAAATTTTTTGGCAAATACTTTTTTATTTTCTTGGAGAATAATTTCACTCTCTTCATCTCCTAGACTAATTATACCAATCCCCATTAAATATCAATACATTTAAATTGATTGATAATCCAATCATAACCACATAATTGTTGCATTCTATCAATA
>JACXUN010000084.1 GCA_014763905.1 Campylobacterales bacterium | reverse complement strand
TCTTGAATTAGCTACGGCTAGTCCTACGAATTTTGATTTTTTAAATCTTACCTATTTTTAGGCTTCTGTGACTATGATATCCCGTCGAACTCAGGTTAATACTTTTTATCCTTGAATCGGTTTGGTTAACAGAAGATCAACACATCTTTTGATGATGCTTTGGCAATATAGCTAGAGATCGAACCAAAATTGAAGATATCATCCGCACTGCCCGCCGCCACGACAACCAAATCCGGTGACTGCTGTCCAATATACTCGACGATACGGTCACCTAAAGAGAATGTCGCTTCTATCAACTCCCCTTCGATACCTACTTCTTGACTAAAGTTCGCCAATAAATTTTCAGCAATATCTTTGTTCTCTTCTTGATATTCAATCATATCGGCATAACTAATATCATACATACTAGTCACCATCGTGATACGCTCATACCCATAAACCAATGACATTGCTACCTCTCCGAATAGACTCTGGGCATAACCGATAGCCGCTTTGGATTGGTCACTCAAATCCGTTGGAATCAACAGTTTTTGATAGGTCGTGTAATCACTATTGATGACCAATATCGGTTTTTGTACCTCATTCACCATCTTCTCGAAATTCATTTCCGAACTGCTCACGATCAGATCGATATCGTCACGCTTAGCTTCCACAATAGCCCGCTCCGTCGCGTCACCAAAATAGACCATTGTATGATGAATTATCGCTTCTCCCTCTTTTAGGCTCCCAATCTTATCGTCAATCTGTTCTCGTATCTCTTCTGGATTCACTGGGACATCTTGAACATATGCCGGCATTCTTAGAAACGGGATATGAATGGTATGCAGCACCACCAAATTGGCATTGAACTGTTTTGCCAGTTCCAGTGATTTCTTCAATATATCCTCAGCTCTTGGTTTATCATCGATTACGGCTAATATATGTTTGATTGTTTCCATCTTCTTCTTTCTCCTTATAAGATTTCCAAGTGATCATTTGGAAATCGGCTCCTCTAATTATAATCTCTTTTGTTTGAGCCAACGATAAAAATATTTGACTACTTTTGGTATAATGGCACAAAATCTTAATAAAGGTAGTCTATGAGTGATCTTTCTCTTGTCTTGGAGCATCTCGAAACCCATAATGTTTTTCTCACCGGTGGGGCGGGTGTCGGCAAGAGTTATACCACCAGCGAACTGATCCAATACTATCGGAGTCAGACCGACAAACAGGTGGTCGCACTTGGCTCAACCGGCATCAGTGCGGTCAATATCGGTGGCTTTACGATTCACAGTTTCTTTAGCTTTGGAATCTCCAACAACTTTGAGGAGTTGGAACTTCACGACCGACGTAACCGTGGACGTATCAGTGAACTCAAAAAGATTCTCGAAGCCACCGACCTGCTCATTATCGATGAAATATCAATGGTATCCGCCGATATGATGGAGATGATCAGCTACCGTCTCAGCAGTTTGGGCTATCAAGGTCGTCTGCTCTTTGTCGGCGATTTCTTCCAGCTCCCGCCAATTCAAAAAGCCAATCAACCCCAGCAGCATCTCTTTGGTGATCGGCTCTACGCTTTTGAGAGTGATGCGTGGCAAAGTTTTGCTCCAGTCGTCATCGAGTTAACCGAAATGAAACGAACCCAAGATGCCCAGTTCACCCATATCCTTCACAAAGTACGCGTCGGAGTGTGCGACAGGGAGGTGACCGACTATATGTTAGAACTTGCCAGCCATACCATTACCGATACCAATCCCACCTATCTCTTTGGTCGCAATGCCGAAGCAAGTGCCATGAACCGCATGAAACTCGAAGCGATTGAAGCCGAGGAACATCACATTTACGCCACCGTCGAAATGCACCAAAAAAAGATTCATGAAAAACGTCTCGCCTCATGGAAAAATCTCCTCCCGATCGAAGAGCAGCTCACCCTCAAAGTCGGTGTGCCGATTCTCTTCACGATCAATAAATGGGGCAAATATGCCAACGGCGAACGGGGTATCATCCAACGCATCGAAGCTGACTATATCATCGTCGAAAAAGCCAACGAATATGTCCGCGTCGAACGACATGATTTTGACCTGCTCGACATGAAGAGCGATGAAAGCGGCAAGATCAAATTGGTCTCATTGGCAACCCTCTCTCAGTTCCCGCTCAAACTCGCCTATGCGATCACCATTCATAAAAGTCAAGGGATGAGCATCGATAACCTCATCTGCAATGTCGACAATATTTTCGCTCCAAGTCAATTCTACGTCGCGATCTCCAGAGCGATCAATCCGCACCATCTCAAACTGGAGTTTAACCGTGGTGACCTCAACCAATATATTCGGCGTATTATCACCGTCGATCCGCGGGTAACCGACTACTACCACCGGCTCGAAACCGGATATATCACCAACGAAGAGATACCTTTTTAATTTTCCATCCATGTCACCTTCAAAATTTCTCACCCCCAATCCCAATATCAATCGACTCTCCTACGGCTTTGCCCTGCTCTTTGTGGCGATCGGCAGTATCTTGCAGTATATCACCCCCTATTTTCATGCCCAAGGCGATGAGTCGATGGGGTTTTACCTATTGATCTTACTTAACTTTTGTATCTTTTTATCCAACTTTACGGCTCCCTACTTCATCACCCGTTTCGGTTCTCAAAAGATGCTCGTCATCACCGCACTCCTCTATATCCTCAGTATTATCATGATGATTATGAAGCCAAGTTAGATTATCTATAGCGGTACAATCCTACTAACCTGAGTTCAACAGAGTACCATAGTCAATTACCAAGTAATTTTTAACTAGCTAAGTTATATAATTCTACTCTTTTGTTGGGCATTGTCCAACCTACTGTATACACAATTAAGTAAGAAGGAATATAGACTATGGGTCGAGCGTTTGAATACCGTAAAGCAGCCAAAATGAAACGATGGGGGACGATGTCAAAAGTCTTCCCTAAACTAGGTAAACTGATCACCATTGCCGCCAAAGACGGTGGAACCGATCCGGAGATGAACCCTAGACTGCGAACGGCAATCCTCAATGCCAAAGCTCAAAATATGCCAAAAGCCAATATCGATGCCGCAATCAAACGAGCCATCGGTAAAGATGCTACCGATATCAAAGAGATTGCCTATGAGGCAAAAGGTCCTTATGGGGTTCAACTCTTTATCGAGTGTGCGACCGATAATGCGACGCGAACGGTCGCCAATGTTAAGGCAGTATTGGTACGAAACAAAGCAGAGATGTTGGTCTCTGGTTCTTTGAATTATATCTTCACCCAAAAATCTGTTTTTGTCTTTGATAAAACCAATGATATGGATATCGAAGAGCTAGAACTAGAATTAATCGATTTTGGATTAGAAGAGATCGAAGAGGATATCGAACCGCAAGAGAACGGGGATGATAAACCGATTATCCGAATTTATGGGGAGTTTAGTTCATTTGGTGAACTCTCTAAAGCTCTGGAAGATAAAGGTATTATCCCGACAAAAGCCGAAATTCAGCGTATCGCCAACACGCCAATTGAGCTTACTGAGGCACAAATGGACGAAATAGATATCTTACTAGAGAAACTAGAAGATGATGAAGATGTGCAAGTGGTCTACACCAATATCAACTAATACGTTTTAAAGAGTGTACCGATATTGACCATAAATCTGGCAGAGGGAGCATAGTTATTCTCCTCTCTCCATAAAAGAGAGGGACTTAATTCATAATATATCCAATCTTTATACAGCGGTGCGTGATAGACACCGTATAGTTGAGGATAAACAATTTTGATTTCATCACGATTATAACGACTCAACAATCCTACTCCCAAACTTGCCACCCTCTGATCATCTAAAAGTTTCATGACAGCAATACTATTGGATATCGTTCTATCTTCTTCCCAATTTTGATAACGGTGTACATTATCAATGAGTACATAAAATTCATCTTGAAAAGGCTCTAAAATATTATAGGTGAAAATATTTTCGATATCTCCGTTGCTATAGAGTCGCAAACGATCCGTTACCTGTGAAGTGTATTCCTCATTCTCTTCAATGAGATATTCTACTTTGAAGTTTACATAAGGCTGAATCGTCGATTTACGAAAACGAACACCCAAAGCGGAAGAGACATGATGCCGTTGAATCATATAATCAAAATATTGCACACCTAGAAAGTAGTTTTTGTTCTCTGCCTTATACTCATTATCAAGATTAGTACCGTCATAAAGCGGGTCATTACTGTCTTCATCCTCTAGCACAATACGAAATTTATTTTGTAAATAGGGAAGACTCAACCGCAATCTTAGACGCATAGTATATTCACTTTCACGTCCGTTCTCAATAGCATAAGAGGTTTTTATCTCTGCCTCCGTTGTACTTTCAGTACTATTGGTATCCATTAAATAGCTATCGAGTCTATTGCTTCCATCGATCAACGCATGACAAATATTCTCATGATACTGATCCAGTTTCGTCAGATTAAACTCAGCATTTAAGTAAATAAATGTAAAAAGTAAAGATAAAAAAATACGCACTACCATTTTTGCATTATAGCGTACTCTTACACCTCTATGGTATTAATCAGTAAACTTACTTGTAGTAATAAGAGAAACTTTAGATATTGCGTAACATTTTAAAAAGATTAGAGGAGAACGGAGATAGGATAAAGCCTATCTCCTCGTAGTGATTGAATTAGCTGCCGCAGTGTCCGCCGCCACAACATCCACCACCATGGTGGTGATGTCCGCCAACAATACCTGAATTGATTTCATCATCTGTTGCGGCTCTAGCACTCACAATCGTTACACTAAACATAAGATCTTTTCCGGCAAGCGGGTGATTATAATCGATGGTTACATCAGAATCACTAAAAGATTTAACCGTTACTTGAACCGTATGTCCATGCTCATCTTGACCGTAAAGTGTCAATCCCTCTTTGAGATCAATACCTTCAAATTGTTCAATAGGAAGTGTCTTGACAGCATCAGCATTGTACTCACCATAAGCATCGGCAGCCGGTACAAAAATATCTCCGCTATCACCAGCACTCATTCCTTCCAAACCTTTTTCGAGACCTGGGATAATGTGACCCATACCCGTGATAAATTCAAGCGGTTTACCTGAACCTTTGTTGCTGTCTACAACATTGGTAGAACCTGCTTCTTTTACTTCGTATTCAATGCCAACAACACTGTTTACAATTTCAATTTTCATAAAATAAATCCTTATTAAAAGTTGCCATATAATAGCGTAGGAAACTTTATGATGACTGAATAATAGTGTTCGTCAAGCAAAAATCAGAGATTATTTCTCGCAATTTCTGCTGATTTTGTGCTAGGATAGTTATCGATTACATATTGAAAAAAATCCCGTGCCTGACTACTCTCTCCAATCCGAGACAGGGAGATTCCGGTATGCAGATAGAGTACCGCCATATAGCTGGCTTTGTCATAAAGTCCGGCACTTTTTTTGTAATAGGCAACAGCCGCATCATACTGATCCGTATAATAGGCGATCTCACCCAGATAATAGTTACTCGCAGCCGCTTTATAATTTTGTGCTACGGTCTGCTCAAACTTCTCTTTGGCGGCATTATAGCTCTTGCGTCCAAAAAGCCGCACTCCTTCTCGATAGATCGAAGCGATATCATTGGAACCACTATTTGCTTGTGAGAGAGATTGCTGTTTCGGTACACTGCTAATGCTTTTGCCTTGCAGAGCGGCTTGAAGCTCTTCACGCGTCACATAGTTGCTGTTGATCTGATCAATCATATTACCTAAGTCAAGTAGAAGAGAATAGGTCTGATTATAATCATTTTGCTGACCGGAAGAGCTTTGCATCTCTTCACGAAGCTGCATTATCTGCTGGTTTAGTCCTTCTATAATTGAAGTCAAACCGTCAATTCGGCTTTGCTGTTCATCTACCTTGTTTTTGAGCAGTTGAACTTCCCGTCTATTATCCAATACACTCTGTTCGGTTTGTGTCAATCCGTAAGGCTGCGGACTATTTAGATCACCCGCTCCGTAAACGGAAGGTTCCGTCCCCCAGAGCAGTGTACTCAAACTGATTACATATGATATTGTTTTTAATTTCATTATCTATCCATATTACGGGATAACTTTAAATTCAACCCGTCTATTTTTTGCATAACATCCGCTAGAGAAGTCAGTCGTACACTCCGGTGCACTTTCACCTAAACTCATGATGGTAATATTGGAGGCATTAACACCACGGCTCAACATAGCATTTTTAGCTGCTTGAGCTCGTCTTAGACCCAAAGCAAAATTGTACTCATCACTTCCGCTTGCATCACAATGCCCTTCAATTTTAACATTTCGTCCCTGAATTTGGTTAGCATTATTGATCACAATCGGTAACATATCCGGTGTAATCGCATATTTATCGACATCAAAATAGATGCTTTGCATACCATCGCTTCCCCCGTTCATATACGGTGAATTTTGATTATAGCCTCCGTTGTCACCATAAGCTCCCCCGTTCTCTCCACCAAATGGATCAACATTGGTCGCACCATTATCCATGACACCAACGCTATCGGTTAGCAATCCATTGTCATCAGCATTAATCTTTTTCTGTGCACATCCAGTTGTTAAAAGCGTTAGCCCTAAAATTGCGACGACGCAAAATCCTTTTTTCATTCAATTACCCTTTTTGAAAAATTTTGGTGATTATATCTAACAAACTATTAACCTGAGTTCGACGGAGTATTATAGTCACAGT
>JACXUN010000083.1 GCA_014763905.1 Campylobacterales bacterium | reverse complement strand
CTCGTCCTGATGAGATCATTGAGGGGTTTCATAAGTCACCTCTTACAGCATTAATGAACTTTTTTCAAAGAGAGAGATTTTCACTTGATAAGACGCTTTTAGAGTTGGATTATAATCCTGAATATTCTAATTTAGCACTGTGTGAAATGTTTGGTTTTGTAGATATCTATGATTTGAGACCCAAAGATAAAAACAGATGGAATATTATCGATATTAAAGTCAAACCACTTGCCAAAAAGATACTTCCCTTGGCTTTTGGGAAAGATGAAAAAGAGAGGATGCATTTACTCTTTAGTGAACTAAAGTTGGGTGCTTTTCAACAAATATTCCAACCCTATTTTAAAGAGTTCAACGCTATCTTAGCCTATCCCAAAGAGAAAAATACAACAAAAGGAGTCTATCAACTCAAAGTATCTCTTGGAAGAGTCTATCGCACTATAGAGGTAGATGCGGACACAACTTTTGAACATTTGGCTTTCACTATTTTAGAGCAGTTTACGTTTGATTGTGACCATCTGTATGAGTTTAGATTTATAGATGACTTTGGTAAAAACAGAAGCATCAAACATCCTGAAATGCGAGAAGAGGCTGATGATGACTTGTGGGCTGATGTGTATTGTCTCAAAAATCTTCCACTGCAAGTCTCAGAGAACTTCAAATTTATCTTTGATTTTGGTGACTGGTGGGAGTTTGATATTTTGATTGAAAAAATAGATGAGAGCAGAGAGATAAAGGGCGTAAAACTGATTAAGTCACAGGGCGAGGCTCCAGAGCAGTATCCTGATTATGATGAAGAGTGGGAGAGATAAGATGAAGTTAAATTACATAATTTGGGTGAAATCATGTCCATCCTAACCATCCAAAACCTAAGCCTAAAAGTAGGCAACCAGCATCTACTCAAATCGATAAATTTTGATATCCAAAAAGGCGAAATCTTCGCTCTAGTAGGAGAATCCGGTAGCGGCAAATCGCTAACTTCATTAGCCATTATGCGGCTGCTTCCTGAGGTGATCAAGGTCACTCAAGGGGAGATAATACTCAATGATACGGCACTCTTTGCTCTTCCGGAGTATCAGATGCAGCGAGTTCGGGGGAAATCTATTGCGATGATCTTTCAGGAGCCGATGACGGCTCTCAATCCGGTAATGACCATTGGGGAGCAGGTGGCAGAAGTGCTTAGGTTACATCTGGGGCTTAAAAATGAAGCGGTGAAAAAACGGGTCATTGAACTGTTTAAAGAGGTGGCAATCAAAAATCCTGAAGAGCGTTATAGTTGGTATCCACATCAGCTCTCAGGCGGACAGAAACAGCGGGTGATGATCGCAATGGCTTTGGCGTGTGAGCCGGATCTTTTGATTGCTGATGAACCGACGACGGCGTTGGATGTAACCATTCAGGCACAGGTACTCAGACTGCTCAAAAAGATACAACAAGAGCGTGATCTCTCCGTGCTTTTTATTACCCATGATATGGCAGTGGTGGCTCAGATGGCGGATCGTATAGCGGTGATGCGTCATGGGGAGATACTGGAGATGGGTACCAAAGCGACGTTTTTTGAAAATCCTACCCATCCCTATACGCAGCGTCTGCTTCAAGATGCACGGAGTATCAAAAAAGAGGAGGAGCAGCCAGCAGAGCAAAAGACCCTATTAGAGGTCAACGATCTCAAAGTCCACTTTCCGATTAAAAAAGGGGTTTTTCAGCGGACGGTCGGGCATGTCAAAGCGGTTGACGGTGTCAGTTTTACGATTGAACGGGGGAGGACGCTGGCGGTAGTCGGTGAATCGGGAAGCGGCAAAAGTACCATCGGGCAGGCGATATTGCGGCTCGTGGAGCATACGGAGGGGAGTATCCGTTTTGAGGGGCGGGAGATTACGACACTAACAGCTGAAGCACTCAAACCCTACCGACGCAAGATTCAAGTGGTCTTTCAAGACCCGTATGCCTCACTCAATCCGCGTATGACGGTGGGAGCCATTATCCGAGAGGGGATGCGGTCACTGGGTGTAGGCGGACGAACTAAGGATGAACGCGAAGAGCAGGTCAAAAAGCTTTTGGTGAAAGTTGGGTTGAAGCCGGAGCATATCCATCGTTATCCTCATGAGTTCTCGGGCGGACAGCGTCAGCGTATCGGGATTGCCCGGGCTTTGGCGGTGGAGCCGGAGTTGATTATCTGTGATGAACCGACCTCGGCACTGGATGTTTCGGTGCGATCGCAGGTTTTGAAACTCTTGAAGACACTGCAGCAAGAGAGCGGTATCTCCTATCTTTTTATTACGCATGATCTCTCTATTATTTCGGCGGTTGCGGATAAAGTGGCGGTGATGAAAGAGGGGAAAATGGTTGAAGTAGGTGAGGTAGATGAGGTGATGGAGAATCCTCAGCATGAGTATACCAAAAAACTATTGCAGTCGGCACCAAAATTGCCTTGATGTAAAAAGGAAAAAATGAAACCGGTAATATTATTTGATTTAGATGGAACCCTAATCGATTCGACCGAAGCGATTTTAGAGGGCTTTCGGGTGGCGTTTACGAAGTTTGGAGACATGGTTCCGCATGATGAAGCGATCAAGGAGCATATCGGGCATACCTTAGAGGATATGTTTCGTCTTTTAGGTACGGTGGAGTCCTCGATCGATGAGCATGTATTGGCGTATAAGATGCACTACCGAACCATTCATTGTGAAAAGACTTACCTAATAGAGGGAGCCAAGGAAGCGGTGGAGAGAGCAAGTGAGTTTGCGACTTTAGGTGTGGTCACTACCAAGACGGGACAGTACTCGACGGAGCTGCTGGAACATTTGGGACTGATGCACCGTTTTGAGGTATTGATCGGACGAGAACATGTCGAGTTTCCAAAACCTCATGCCGAACCAATTTTAAAAGCTTTGGTAAAGCTAGAACATGATAAAAGTAGATCATGGATGATTGGTGATACCACCATGGATATCCTATCGGCACATAATGCAGGGATTCAATCGATCGCTGTTACCTCTGGGTACGGCAGTTATGAAACATTACAATTGTATGCATCAAATGTATGCAATAATGCACTTTCTGCTGTAGAATTTATTAAAAATTATGATTCCAACAAATCATAGTGTATAGTTTCTATGCAGTTTATGAAGAATATAATTTTTTTTGTTGGGGTTGAACCCCCTTTTAAGAGGGGTGAGCATACAATACCCCATAATGACCTGAGTTTTATAGAGTGTTATGGGGAGTAATTTTCTGTAAAACTCAGGTTGAGAGTAAAAAAATAGGAGAAGTCATGACAGAAATAAGATGGCACAGCCGTGCAGGTCAAGGTGCTGTAACTGGTGCTAAGAGCCTTGGGGATGTTGTTGCGACAACGGGTAAAGAGGTACAAGCCTTTGCTCTTTACGGTTCAGCAAAAAGAGGGGCAGCACTGAGAGCTTATAACCGAATTGATGATGAACAGATTCTAAATCACGCAAAATTTATGAACCCTGATTTCGTATTGGTTATTGACCCTGCTTTGGCTTTCACAGACAATATTACCGAGCATGAGGCGGAGCATACCAAGTATATTATTACAACGCATCTCTCAAAAGAAGAGCTTTTGGCGGGGATTCCAGCTCTAGCCGGTAAAGAAGAGAGAGTATACATCGTTGATTGTGTACAAATCTCTCTTGATACAATCGGACGCTCTATCCCAAATGCACCGATGCTAGGAGCATTCGTTAAGATTTCGGGAATGTTTGAACTCGATTATTTCTTAGATAACATGAAGCGTGTATTGGCTAAATTCCCTCAAAAGATTATTGACGGAAACATGAATGCGATCACAAGAGCTTACAACGAAGTGAAATAGGAGGAGAGAGAATGCAAGATTTAAGACTATTAGCACAAGCAAAGCGAGGTCAGAGAGGACTCGAAAACAAAAGCGGGCTTGTTGGTTGGGATGAAGTAACACAAGGAACTGTTCTTCCGTCGTTTGAAGGAGATGCAACCAATATTGCTAATCTCAAATCAGAAGAGAGAGCCTACTCAAACTTCAACTCATATACTGCGACGGTTGCTTCTTGGCGAGTTAAAAAGCCTGTATTTAACCGAGATATCTGTATCGACTGTCAAAACTGTTGGGTATGGTGTCCGGATAGTTCAATCCTCTCACGAGATAAGCAGATGTTAGGAATCGATTATGATCACTGTAAAGGGTGTGAGGTATGTGTAGAGGTTTGTCCTACTAATCCAAAATCTCTTTTAATGTTTGGAGAGTATACGGAGTTAGAAGAAGCACTTGCTCAGTGGCCAGAGAAAAAGAAAAAAGAGAAATAATAAGAAGGGAACATTCATGGCAGAAAAATTTGATTTACAAGAGAGAGAAGTTTGGGATGGTAACTATGCCGCTTCTCAGGCATTAAGACAAGCTCAAGTTGATGTTGTTGCAGCCTATCCAATTACCCCATCAACCCCTATCGTTGAAAACTATGGCAGTTATGTAGCCAATGGATACATCGACGGTGAATTCGTTATGGTTGAGTCTGAGCATGCGGCAATGTCAGGATGTGTCGGTGCATCGGCTGCCGGTGGACGGGTTGCCACGGCGACTTCTTCACAAGGTTTTGCTTTGATGACAGAGGTATTGTACCAAGCATCAGGGATGAGACTTCCAATCGTTCTGACCGTTGTTAACCGTGCGTTGGCCTCTCCGCTTAACGTTCGAGGTGACCACTCAGATATGTATTTGGGGCGTGATTCCGGTTGGATTCAATTGGATGCGTTTAATGCACAAGAGGCGTACGATATGACACTATGTGCATTTAAAATCGGTGAAAACCACAGCGTCAGACTTCCGGTTATGGTTCACCAAGATGGATTTATCACCTCACACACGGCACAAAACGTTTATCCGTTGCCAGATGAAGTAGCGTATAACTTTGTCGGTGACTTTCAACCGCTAGATGATATGCTAGACTTCTCTCGACCGGTAACTTACGGTGCCCAAACTGAAGAAGATTGGCATTTCGAGCATAAAGCACGACAGCACAAAGCGATTATCGATTCCCGTGCAGTAATTGAAGAGGTATTCGCTGAATTTGAAAAACTTTCAGGAAGAAAATACAAACGAGTTGAATCGTATATGATGGAAGATGCTGAAGTAGCAATCGTAGCATTAGGAACAACTGTTGAGACAGCAATTGTTGCGGCTAGAGAACTTAGAGAAGAGGGAATCAAAGCTGGTATCGTGGCACCACGATGCTTTAGACCATTCCCGTATGATGCGATCAGAGAAGCGTTAGAAAACACAAAATCGGTTGCGGTACTCGATCGTTCAAGTCCGGGTGGAGCAATGGGTGCACTCTTCAATGAGGTTTCCGCAGCTCTTTATACCACGGCTAACCGACCATTGGTCACCAACTTTATCTACGGTTTGGGCGGACGTGACTTCTCGGTAGCAGAAGCAAAACGAATTTTAAAAGAGCAAAAAGCACACGCAGAAGCGGGTCATATTACAACAGATATTCAACAGTTTAGCGGACTTAGAGGTCCTAAACTTGGATTCTTTCAAACAAAAAGGGGTTAACGAATGGCGATTACATCAATTAAAAACTTAAAAGAGTTCTCAACCACCAATGATAGATTTGAAGGTGCACACACACTCTGTCCAGGGTGTGCTCACTCTATGATTGTTCGAGAGTTGATGAACTGTACCGATGATAATTTGGTTATCGCGACCAATACCGGATGTCTTGAAGTATCAACAGCGGTTTATCCGTTTACTTCATGGGATACCTCTTGGATTCACATCGGATTTGAAAATGCGGCTACAGCGGCTGCTGGAGCAGAGGCGATGTTCAAAGCTCGAAAGAAAAAAGGAACCCTCAAAGACAACAATGCTTCGACCAAATTCGTAGCATTCGGGGGTGATGGTTCGACCTATGATATCGGTTTCCAATGGTTATCAGGTGCGATAGAACGAGGTCATGACTTTACTTACATCTGTTTGGATAACGAAAATTATGCCAACACCGGTGGTCAGCGATCTTCTGCAACACCAATCGGAGCGACCACTAGCACGGCACAAGCGGGTTCACACTCTTACGGTAAAAAAGAGAAGAAAAAAGACCTCGTAGCGATCATGGCCGCTCACGGAGCTCCATATGTTGCTCAGTTGGCTCCAAATAAATGGAAAATTATGGCTAAAGGTTTCCAAAAAGCGCTAGAGACAGAGGGACCATGTTTTATTAACACCGTGTCTCCATGTTGTACCGAGTGGAAATTTGATCCAAAAGACACCATCGGTTTGGCTGACTTGGCAACCGATTCATTGATGTTCCCGGTTTATGAGATTATTGACGGTCACGAGCTAAATATTCTTTACCGACCAAAAAACATCATCACGGTAGAAGAGTATATGGCGGCACAAGGTCGATATAAGCACCTCTTCAAGCCTGAGTATCGACATATTATTGACGAAGTACAAAAACAAGTTAACAAAAACTGGGAAATGCTTCAACGACGAGAAGAGGCAAGAATCTAATCGCCTTCTCTCCAGAAGTAGGGACAGAGTCCCTATTTCTTTTTGCCCTCTATTAACAAATCTTAATTTTATATTTTTTATTGTTTTTACAGTAATCCTTAGCTCTGCGTGCTATAATGTCTCGTTGAAATTTTTTTGAATTAACTCGTTAGTCCTGCAAAAATTTGACTTTGCCTACAAAAAACCTCGTAAAGCTGTGACTATGATATCCCGTCGAACTCAGGTTATAAGGATTAATAATGCCAATATTAGATAGTTTTACTGTAGATCATACCAGAATGAATGCACCGGCAGTGCGGGTTGCCAAGCGTATGGTAACACCGTGTGGGGATGATATTACGGTTTTTGATTTGCGGTTTTGTAAACCAAATGAAAAGACATTGAGTCCAGAAGGAATTCATACCTTGGAGCATCTCTTTGCCGGTTTTATGCGAGATCATCTTAACGGTCATGATGTGGAGATTATCGATATCTCACCAATGGGATGCCGAACCGGATTTTATATGTCATTGATCGGTTCACCGAAAAAGAAAAGCGTTGCTAAAGCATGGGAAAAAGCGATGGAGGATATACTCCATGTGGCGGCTCAAGAAGATATTCCGGAGCTCAATATCTATCAGTGCGGGACGTGTAAAATGCATTCACTAGAGGATGCCAAACAGATTGCTCAGGAGGTACTCGACAGCGGTATCGGAACCATGAGCAACAAGAAGCTTAAACTAAGCGATGAGATTCTGAAAGGATTGTAGTATGTATGTTTGGATACCGGTAGATGGAAATGATCCCCAAGCCTCAAAAATCGTACCGATGGCACAAGCCCGTCATTGGGCTTTAGTTCACTTTGATAACGGTGAAGTGCAGTCGGTAATGTTTTACAATGCAAGAGAAGAGCATTCCGATTGGGTTGACTTTATTATTTTGGAGAACAAGTTTGAGAGCTATATCGACTTTCTCAACGAAGGAATGATGGTACTCAGTCGACGGCGAGAAGAGAGCATCGAGGATTTGATGGAAGCCTTTAAATTTAAAGAGTTGGACGAAGTAGGATTCTAATTGTACGATATCCAACGACGTAATGAAAAAAAAGAGATCATAACGCAAGACGGGAGCAAGACGCTCTATTCCTGTGAGTTCAACGAACCATACCATTCGACCAAAGACGGAGCATTGCATGAGTCGCTCTCCAAACATGTTATCCCTGCATTGAAGTTGCAAGCGGATAAAGAGCAGGTAACGATTTTGGATATCTGTTTTGGTCTGGGGTATAATACGTTAGCTACGCTCCATTATATCAAGGAGCATGATCTAACGACCCAAGTAGAGATACTGGCTCCTGAGTTTGATGAAGCCTTGATCCGCTCTTTGGCAGAGTTTACCTATCCGCAGGCATTTGATCATCTAAAGCCGGTGATTGAAGCGTTGAGTCAGAACCTCTATTATGAGGATGAGCAGTTCAAGATTCAGATATTGCTGGGTGATGCCCGCGAATCGATACCGCAGATTCAAAAGGGCATCGATATCGTCTATCAAGATGCCTTCAGCCCCAAGCAGAATCCACTGCTCTGGACGCGGGAGTATTTCGCCGATATTCGTAAGATATTAGCAGAGGATGGGATCGTGACGACCTACTCCACAGCAGCCGTTACCCGTATGGGACTCTATGAAAACGGATTGAATCTTTTTTATTATGAGGCAGAAAATACCCGCCGTTCGTTAATCGCTTCCCCCTCTGATATAGAGGGATGGAACGCCATCGATATGGTGTTGAAAATAGAGCGGAATCCGACTGCCCGAAGTTTACGGGATGTGGATTTTATCGGGTAACCTGAGTTCGACGGAATATCATAGTCACAGAAGCCTAAAAATAGGCAATCTTCAAAAAATAAAATTCTTGAATTAGCTACGGCTAGTCCTACGAATTTTGATTTTTCAAATCTT
>JACXUN010000309.1 GCA_014763905.1 Campylobacterales bacterium | reverse complement strand
CGGCGGAGCGATCGACGATGCTGCGCGCTATTTCAAATACGCGAACGACAACGGCATGAGCCCGGCAGAGTTCATCAACTATATGAAGAAAGAGGGCAAAGCGATCTCCGGTATCGGTCACCGTATCAAGTCCGTCCGCAACCCGGATCTGCGTGTTTCCGGTCTGAAGAAGTTTGCAGCTGAAAACTTTCCGGCTACGCCGCTGCTTGACTATGCGCTGGAAGTCGAAAAACTGACAACGTCCAAAAAGGATAACCTGATCCTCAACGTCGACGGTACCATCGGTATTCTGATGGTAGACATGTGGCGTGCACTCGGTTACTCCGAAGAGGAAATCAATGGCTTCATCGACGCCGGTGCGCTCAACGCGTTCTTCGTCGTCGGCCGCTCCATCGGCTTCATCGGCCACATCCTTGACGAAAAACGTCTCGGTATGCCGATGTACCGCCACCCGATGGACGACATTCTTTACAACGTCGAGAAAGCGGAAGAGCTTTAAAAAGCACTGCCTGGAAAATTTACTTTTTCCAGGAAAAGGCTCTTGGCTCTTCTTATTCCTACCGATTTTTCATTAAAATAAACACCCCCTCCTTCCTCATTATGCTATAATGATCTCAAAGTGATGATTTGAGGTTTTCTATGAATAAATCAGCATTTTCGATGCTGGAAGTTGTATTTGTGATTGTCGTGATCGGCATACTTTCAGCAGTATTTGTACCTAGATTTGAACGTGATAATGCAGGTGAAGCTGCGTATCAGATAGCTAGGCATATCCGTTTGGCCCAGCATTATGCCTTGGTTGATGATAAATTCAGTGCGACAGATAGCGAGTGGTATAAAGGGATGTGGAGGATTACTTTTCGAAAAAGTCATTACTGTTATGCTGTTTACAGCAATCAAGACTACGCCAGGGGCGGTACGCAAGCTGATGAAAATGAGTGTGCCTTTGATCCCTTAACAAAAAAAAGACTCTATTCCGATACAGGTTGTAATGAAGATACAGCTCGCACCGATGATGTCTTACTGTGGAAATCTTATGGCGTAAATAGTATAGAGATGACGCATTGCGGTTCGAACAGCCAGATACTTTTTGACCAGATGGGTAGGCCGTACGGGAGTGCCGGTAAATTATTGGAGGATGATTGTGTTATCACGGTCGGAACGGATAACGGACACAGCGCTGAGGTGACTGTTTATAAGGAAACCGGTTATGTCAAGATAACAAAGATAGATTCGACAGTACTATAGGAAGAGTCTCCACTGCTACTTTTGTAAAGCTTGTGGAGAGAGAGGGGAGTACGAAATTTGACATATTTTGCATTTCCTCGCAAAAACCTCTTGACATTCATTCTGGAATCCACTATAATTCCCGTCCACAAACGATGAGAGGCATCGAAAA
>JACXUN010000308.1 GCA_014763905.1 Campylobacterales bacterium | reverse complement strand
AATTTTATTAACTGCCGATTCCACAGAAAAATGACTACCTAAAAGCTCACGGGCATTTTTACCACTCTGATTACGTAAATCAGAATGCGCAACCAAATCTTTAGCCGCTTTTAACAGCGCCGCATCATCCCCATTTTCGAACACAAAACCAGCATGATGGTTATTGATTATCGGCATCAAATCATTCCCCGGATTCACACTTCCCAAAATCGGTAAGTTATTGGCGATATAACCCAAAATCTTGCCGGGGAAATTATGCGCCGTGTGTGTACGCGCGAGTGAAAACAGACCAACATCCATTTCTGACAACAATACCTTAAACTCAACTTGAGAAATTGAAGGCATTAAAGTCACATTCGTTAATTTATTATCCGCAATAAAATCCGCAACCTCTTGGTAACTCTCGCCCTGGCCCACTATCACAAAATGCGCCTCTGGCACCTCCGAAAGCGATTTAGCTAAACGCATTAAATTTGGCATATCCTGCGCCTTACCGATATTGCCGCCATAAAGAAAAATGACCTTACCTTCCAATCCCAGCTTTTTTCGCCAATAGGGCTGAGACGGCAAATCAGAATCAACAGACACCCAATTGCGCAGCACCTCGACATTGCTGAAAGCCGGTTGCAACTTTTGAAACACCTCAATATTTTTTTCTGACATCAAACCGATACGATCCGCCGCCTCATAATTCTTTGTTTCAAAAAACCTCAGATAATAGGTAACAGGTGAATGCTCACCAATCATCTTCTCATCAATCGCCCATTGCGGAAACAAATCCCGCAACACTAAATAAGCCTTGCAACTAAAATGACGTTTTAACTTGGCCACCAAAAAGCCAAAAAAAATCGATGGTGAGTAATACACAACACCATCGACTTTCATCGAACTCAATTCAGGCTTAATCGCTTGCCATGCTCTGAAGGACAGCAAGCTTTCATTAATTAAACGTTGAACACGCGAAATATCCTTTACTGGCCCTGATTTAAAACGCCAAACCGCAATATCATTCAACTGATCTTTATCCAGCTTTTCAGGCTGCAAAGCCTTGCCTGGTGTAAGTACCGTAACCGCATGCCCCTGGGCCTTTAACTCAAGCGCGAGCTCATGCAGCATTTTGGCGTGAACTCGCGTACTGTTCGGCAAATAATCATCACTTATGATTAATAGATGCATCAATACTTCTTCCACACAACGCGGTTTACATAATCAGTGTAGCTATGAATAATGCGTACCACCTTGTCCGACACATTTGGCATAGAGTAATCATAAACCTGACGAATTAAACGCTCATCACCACGCGGTTGCTTGTCAATAATCGCTAGGCTTTGCATAATGCGATCTTTTTGTAAGCCGGCCATAATCACCGCCGCTTCTTCCATGCCCTCAGGGCGCTCGTGGGCTTCACGCAAATTCAGGGC
>JACXUN010000082.1 GCA_014763905.1 Campylobacterales bacterium | reverse complement strand
TTAATAACGCTTCTACCGTAATGGTCATCTAAAACTGCTCCAGTTTTTGATTCTCTAAGCGATAACGCTTTTGACACAGTTTTGCCATATTCTCATCGTGCGTCACCAGTACGAGTGCGGCATTATGCTCTTCAATATACTCCAAAAGAACCTGCATAACCAAAATAGCGGTCTCTTTATCGAGATTGCCGGTCGGTTCATCTGCAAAGATAATTTTTGGTTTTTTGCTCAGTACTCTGGCGATAGAGACCCGTTGCTGCTGTCCGCCCGAGAGTTCACCGATTCGCTGATTCATGGTTGATTGAATCTCCAGTCGTTCGAGCAGTTTTTCATCAATAATCTCACCGGAGAGTAAGGTCGCAATCTCTAAGTTTTCGATCGCTTTCATCCCTTTGAAGAGGTAATGGGCTTGAAAAATAATCCCCAGTTGATAACGACGAATCGATTCGATCATATCCTCTTTGAGACGATAGATATCTTGATCGAAAAGATTAACGATTCCTTGATTGGGTCGGGTAAAGGTAGAGAAGATATGCAGCAGCGTCGATTTCCCGCTTCCGCTACGACCGAGTATGGCAACCGTCTCTTGTTCATGTAGGGAGAAGTCAATACCGGAAAAGAGTTGATAATCAAAAGCGTGAGCAATATTTTTGGCTTCGAGAAGCAGTTTGGACATGGGAGAATCCTTTTTGGAGAGACTTCAGGAATGAATACAAGAATCTAAAAAGAGAATTAAATTCTGGTATACATTCCCAAGCGGGAGCTTGGGAACGAGAGGAACAATCAGAATGATTATGCCATTTGCTTCGCAACTTCTGCTGCGAAATCTTCCTCTGCTACTTCGATTCCTTCACCAACTTCCAATCGGATAAAATCAGTTAGGGTTGCTTTTCCACCTGAAACTTTGTCGATGAATTGACCAACGGTCATGCTGTCATCTAAAACATAGTTTTGATCAAGTAGTGCAAGTTCTTGGTCTAACAGCGTATTGTCAGCGATATATCGATCCAATTTACCCGGAACGATTTTATCCCAGATTTTTTCCGGTTTACCTTCTGCTTGAAGTTCTGCTTCGATGGCTTTTTTGGCTTCCGCTAAGATTTCATCAGTAATTTGTAGTCTACTAACGTACTGTGGCACGTTTTTAAGCGGCTTTCCTAATCTGGCTAGCTCTTCATTCTCTTTTTTGACTTTTTCGATTCGACCGGCTGTCTCATCTTGAACAAATGACGGATCAAAATCTTTGTAGCTTAGTGTACGTGGATTCATTGCCGCTGCGTGCATCGCTACGTTTTTAAGCTCTGCTTTGATTTTGTCGGCAATTGTTTTATCTTCACATTTAGCCGCTAAAAGTACCGCAACTCGGTTGTTAGCGTGAACATAACCGTTGATGGCTACTGTCTCATCCGCAGCGTTGATCATGCCGGCTCGTCTTACCACAAGGTTTTCACCGATGGTTGCGATTTGAAGAGAAAGGTATTCAGAAAACGGTTGTCCATCGATTACTGAGTTGTTGATAGCCTCAGCATCAGCAAGGTTGTTATCAAGGGCATGAGCGGCAATTTTGGCAACCACCTTCTTAAAGGTATCGTTTTGAGCCACGAAGTCTGTTTGAGAGTTAATCTCAATAATAACCGCTTTATTATCGTCAGCTTGAACGGTTACGACACCTTCAGCCGCAACTTTGCTGGCTTTTTTTGCAGCGGCTCCGAGTCCTTTTTCTCGTAACCATGCGATAGCCGCATCAAAGTCACCATCTGTTTCAGTGAGTGCTTTTTTGCAGTCCATCATTCCTGCATTGGTTGTTTCTCGTAGGTTTTTGATATCTTTTGGTCCAAAGTTTGCCATGTTTAATTACTCCCCTGCTTTTTCGTTTGTTTCTGCTTCACCTTCAGCAACCGCTTCAGCTACAACCTCTTTCATCTCATCAGTGATTTCATTGCTTCCAGCCATCATCGCTTCTACTAATTCTGCATCAGCTGCCGGAGCGTCAACCGCTTCTCTACCTTCATTTTCAGTCATCAACGCTCTACCTTCAATCATCGCTTCTGCCATCTCTTGACAAAAAAGGTTGATTGAACGGATGGCATCGTCGTTTCCTGGGATTGGGAAATCGATTAGATCCGGGTCACAGTTGGTATCGATTGGAGCGATAACTTTCATTCCCATTCTTCTTGCTTCTTTAACGGCGATATGCTCTTTGACTGCATCGATAACGAACATCATGTCCGGAAGCTCTTTCATGTGTCTGAAACCTTCAAGGTATGAGTTGAGTTTCTCTTTTTTTCTTGAAAGCATCAACGCCTCTTTTTTAGTAAGAAGGTTGATCTGTCCGCTCTCTTCCATCTGCTCGATGATCTCAAGTTTTCGGATAGATTTTTTCATCGTTGGGTAGTTGGTCAACATACCACCAAGCCATCTTGTAGAAACATACGGCATTCCACATCGCTCAGCGTGCTCTTTGATCGCCCCTCTGGCTTGCTTCTTGGTTCCGACGAAGATCATGGTTTGACCTTGTGCCGCCATATCTTTAACAACATTGTATGTATATTTGAAGTATCGAAGAGTTTTTTGTAAGTCGATGATGTAGATGTTTTTTCTCTCTCCGAAAATGAATTTTTTCATTTTTGGGTTCCATCGTCTTGTTTGGTGTCCGAAGTGTACACCACACTCTAGTAAGTCTTTCATTGTTACCATTTTGTCTCCTTGGTATAATCAGTAATTGTTTATAGAGCAGTACTCTTTAGGTTTGTCCCTCTGCAGTCTTCAACACCCAATGTGCAACCTTTCAAGGAATAACTGCATGAGAATTTGTTTAACAAAAAAATTAAACGCATGATTATAGCTGAAAAAAATTAAAAGTTAATGAGGGAAGAAGAGATAGTAGGACAAGGCAATAAGCCTTGTCCAAAAAACTAGCAGTTGAAAGTAGATTTAAATTCAAATCCTGTTGGTCTAGCCTCATCCGGCCAAACTTGTCGCTCAAACTGATAGTGCTGATAGGTATCAATGAAATCTTGTGTCATAACCGGGAGAAGGAAGTCATGATCTGCAATTAAGCCCTCTAACGCTTCTCTTAGTGTGTGAGGCATTTGTGGGATTTTTTTCTCACGAATCTCGTCAAGGCTAAGCTCGAATAGATCGATATCCATTGGTCCAACCGGAATGTCTTTGTTTTTAATTCCATCAAGACCTGCCAACATCAATACCGAAAAAGTGAGGTATGGACAAGAAGCACTATCCGGGAATCGCGTCTCAATTCGTGTTGCCATCTCACCTGCACCATATGGGATACGACAAGAAGCTGATCGGTTTTGGCTAGAGTAGGTCAAGATGCTTGGAGCCTCAAAACCTGGAATCAATCGCTTATATGAGTTGGTACTTGGATTGCTAAACGCTGCTACCGCATGAGCATGTCTAAAGATACCGCCAAGGTAGTTAAGAGCCATCTCACTTAGGTTCCCGTATTCACCCTCTTTGTAGAATAGGTTTTTACCATCTTTCCAGATAGACTGGTGAACGTGCATTCCGTTTCCGTTATCACCAAAAAGTGGTTTTGGCATAAAGGTTGCTGTTTTACCGTTAAGGTGAGCTACCATTTTAACGACATACTTATACTTTTGGACGTTATCGGCTGCTTCGATCATGGTTCCAAACTTGATACCGATCTCACCTTGTGCTTGTGCCACTTCATGGTGTCCAAGAACAACCGTCAAACCAACATCTTCTAGTACTTGCATCATCTCTGCACGTAAATCTACCATGCTATCGGTTGGCATAACTGGGAAGTATCCGCCTTTATTTCCTGGTTGATTTCCTAAGTTACCGTCTTCATAAGATTTTCCTCTGTTCCAGTCACCTTCGATAGAGTCTACTTTGTATCCTGCTTGGTTGGTTCCTGACCAGATTTTTACATCATCAAAGATAAAGAACTCATTCTCTGGACCAAAGAATGCCGTATCACCTATACCGGTCTCTTCAAGATACTTCAATGTCTTTTTGGCAATACTTCGCGGACACTTCTCATAAAGATCGTTTTTATAGATGTCATAAACGTCACAGATAACAATAACCGTACTGTCGGCAGTAAATGGATCTAAGAAAGCAGTCGGAACATCCGGCTTAAGGAGCATATCTGATTTGTGGATCGGCTGCCATGCTTCGATGGATGAACCGTCAAACGGAAGACCATTTTCTAACATTTTTGCATCAACTGCACTCATTCGGTATGAAATATGGTGCCATGCCCCTTTAATGTCTGTGAAACGGAAATCTACAAACTCGACTTCGTTATCTTCACAAAACTTAAAAAACTCATCTATACTGTTTACAAATTTACCCATACGGTATCTCCTAAATTATAAAATTCACAATATTGTAACGCAAACTTTCGGAAATAGCTAGCGATTAATGATTAAAAATTAACCAATTGTTTATCGCGTTGTTTAAAAGTAACAACTTGTGTATAACCCACACATCGTGCCAGCTCTGTAACTTTATCATAACTGAAACCAATCTGCTCAACAGCATGGGCATCCGAACTGAAAGTGATCGGAATATCGAGTTCATACGCCACTTCGAGGAGGGGTTGAGAGGGGTATATCTCTTGAATCGGTTTACGCAATCCGGCAGCATTGAGTTCGAGTACCATATTGGAGGTTTTGATCGCTTTGAGTGCTTTTTGAGCAATCAGTCGGATATCTTTTTGCGGCAGGTATTTGAAAACTTTGATGAGATCGAGATGTCCGACGATATCAAATCGTCCCATTTTCGCCATCGCTTCAATCGCATCAAAATACTCCTGCCATATCGTATCGATATCTCGTTCCTCATATCCACCGATAAATTCAGGATTATCAAAACCCCACTTATTAATGAAATGAACGGAGCCGATTAGATAGTCGACTTTAGCTTTTAACACGCGGTCATCCATGTGTCCCGGCAGGTAATCAACCTCATACCCGAGTAGTATCTCGATTTGATCTTGATAACGGGTTTGGGCATCCAATACATCATACGTATAGGCTTCCATCTCCTCAAAAGCCAGACGGTATTTGGGATCAAAGCTCATCGGAGCGTGTTCGGAGAAGCCGTAAATATCGATTCCCAACTTGATAGCCTGCTCAATATACTCGTCAATGGTTCCCTCAGCATGGTTGCATCGGGTGGTGTGGTTATGTAAATCTATTCTCATGCCCGCATTTTAGCATAAAAAATTACGCTACATGATATAATTAAAAATTGTGAATTACATTGAGGGGTTAATAGCATCAGCAGGAAAAAATGCCAACAGCCATTCCTCCCAATGCTGAAAAATAGTTTCCGATTAAAAAATGTTGTATCGCAAATCCAAACGCGACAATCATGATAATGACACACATATTTGATTATAACCAAGATTAGTGTACTATTCGATAAAAATTTCTTAGAAAATATAATCGTTGTGTAGCGTGGGCTTTCTAGCCCGCGATAATGAAGCTTCAAGAAATATAGAGGGTAGAGATAATGCACAAAGTAGAACTATTAGCTCCGGCAGGAAATCTGGAAAAACTCAAAATCGCATTAGGTTACGGAGCCGATGCGATATACGGAGGAACCAGTACCTTTTCATTACGAATCCGCTCCGGCAAAGAGTTTGATATGGAATCGTATGCAGAAGGAATCGCGTATGCCCACAGTTTAGGCAAAAAAGTCTACTGTACGATCAATAGTTTCCCGTTTAACTCCCAACTCAAACTCTATGAGAACCATATCGCCAAAATGGCAGAACTAAACCCTGATGCGTTGATCGTTTCGAGTCCGGGGATTGTTAAGATGGCATCCAAAATCGCTCCCAATATCCCCATCCATCTCTCCACCCAAGCCAATGTCATGAATGCACTCGATGCTCAGGTCTATTATGATCTCGGAGTCAAGCGTATTATTGTGGCTCGTGAGATTAGCCTTAAAGATTGTGAAGCGATAAAATCTGTGATTCCAGATTTGGAATTAGAAGTCTTTGTACATGGGTCGATGTGTTTTGCCTATAGCGGACGCTGTTTGGTTTCGGCTCTGCAAAAAGGACGCGTCCCTAACCGCGGAAGCTGTGCCAATGATTGCCGATTCCCGTATGAACTCTATGCCTATAATCCGGAGACCAACACTACCTTCCGACTCGAAGAAGAGACCGAGGTCGGTACCTATATTATGAATGCCAAAGATATGAATATGGCATCCCATGTGGATGAGATTTTGGCATCCGGTGTGATTGACTCGCTCAAAATCGAAGGACGAACCAAATCGCCATACTACGTTGGTGTCGTGACCAAAGCCTACCGCCATGCGATTGATGACTACTATGCCGGACGGTTCAATGCCGATCTTTATCAAAAAGAGCTGCATACTACCCAAAACCGTGGCTTTACCGATGCCTATCTCCTCTCCCGTCCGTTTGAGAAAGAGGATACACAGTCACACGGTTTTACCATCCAAGACGGAACCCATCAAGTGGCAGCACTGGTGAGTGAAGACGGCATGACCTGGCGATGCAAAGATAAAACTTGTATCGGAGACCGTGTTGAGATCGTCCTGCCGGTGGGAGTCACATTAGAACCGTTAGAGAATGACGCATGTAAAATCGAAGAGATCAACGGAAGTTTTTATCTGACGTTGAAAAAGATCATCTCAATCACCGGAAAAGAGTTCGAGTGCATCCATAGCGGTGATCTAAACGATATTATATTGCCGGTTCAATTACCAAGCTATACGATTCTAAGACGGGGAATCTATGAGTCCAAAGAGAAAAAATCTTGAATTAGCTACGGCTAGTCCTACGAATTTTGATTTTTCAAATCTTACCTATTTTTAGGCTTCTGTGACTATGATATCCCGTCGAACTCAGGTTATCTAGGAAACGGCGACTTCAGCCCCGAATATATTAAGAAGTGTACCCCATGCACCAAGCATGGGGCACAGAAGAGGAAAATCAAAAGTGATTAATATAAAGGAGTCGCATAGGAGTTGGTACGAGCCATCCATCCTTGCAACCACTTTTGCTCATTGTTTTCCGGCGGAGAGTTTTGGATACGTCGTTCTAACACTGCGGTAGCCGCTCGGGAAAACTCTTGAAGAGCCAATGGCCCCGGTTGCACCGGCTGCATCATCTCTAAGACTTGAAGCATTCCCCATCCTTGATTGTTATACCGCTCGGTTGCTTTGATCCCTTTACCCTTAAAGTTGATATAGTCGATTAATGGATACCAACCCCCTTGGGTTTTTGCCAGTGCATTATAGTTATCGATCACATGCTGACGACGCTCCGGTGCCACATACTTGACGATCTCAGGAATCGAATCATGCAGTCGGTCAAAGAAGAATTGAGTCTGTAACTCTTTGGTATTCATCAAGAGATATTTGAGTTCGATGAACTCTTTGTCATTGCGGGCGTGTTCAAAGGTCGCACGGTTTGGCCATGGAGCTCCTTTGTCTTTTTGCAGTTTGAGCCACTCAGGAATCTCCACTTTATTATCGATATAGTACTGAATCATCGCCGGGAAAGTCTCGTCAAACCGCTTTGGCTGTCCAGCAGGATACCAGATAAAGTGTCCGATTCCCAAAGAAGCAAACGACTCATTGGTCGACCAAAACATCAGATGTTCCGGATTACCCGATGTCTCATTCATATAAATCTTATCACTAATCACATTCAACTCATAAGTCGAAAGTTTCGGCCGCGTCACATCTTCAATCTCGGCATAAGGATCTACCGTCGTTTTGGAACATCCATCAAAAAACGTCAACGTCAATAACATAACAGCTGTGAATTTTAAGAGCTTCATTGTCTCTCCTTGATAATTTTCTTAAGTATAAATAAAAAGTGCTGACACTCTTGTTAAAGTTACAAACTAACTACTGAGCAAAGCTCTTAAAGTAATCAATCTGTAGTGACTGTTGATCAATACGGTCGGAATCCCAGTCGCCAAGATAGAGATATCACCCGTCATATACCCGATAATCACTCCGGCAACTCCGGTTTTGATCGCCATACGCAGTGAGTGTTTTTTGACGACGTGACCCTTCTCGTGAGCCAATACCCCCAAAATATCACGGAACTGATCATCCTTGCTTAGCTTTAACCTGAGTTCGTCGGAGATATCAGCTGTGGCTGCTCCTCAACAGTTTCGACCGGTTGGATAGATTCTTGGCTGTTTGATTCCACCACTATTTCCTTTTTTGTGT
>JACXUN010000081.1 GCA_014763905.1 Campylobacterales bacterium | reverse complement strand
CCGTCGAACTCAGGTTTATAGAAAAGAGAACCAAAATGATTATGTTAAAAGAAAAATTTATAGATGCCGTGGTAGCCGAAGATGTAGGACGGGGTGATTTGTTTGCCCGTATTAGCGATACCAAAGAGGTACGAGCCTATATTTTGGCAAAAAGCAGCGGGGTATTTGCTGGGCGTGAGTATATCGAGGTGATGGCGAATCGATACGGGTTGGAGTTGAAATGGTCTGTTGAAGATGGAGAGGCGTTTGAAATAGATGATAAACTGCTCTATATCTTTGGGGATTCCCAAACGGTGCTGTCGCTGGAGCGTTCGATTTTGGATATCGTGCTGCACGCCAGTTCTATCGCTACCTTGACCGCCCGATAT
The DNA here is from genome assembly GCA_014763905.1 of Campylobacterales bacterium. GTDB lineage: Bacteria > Campylobacterota > Campylobacteria > Campylobacterales > Sulfurovaceae > UBA1140. The sequence goes on along the minus strand of JACXUN010000081.1, from coordinate 6,630 downwards.
GTTCAGAAGATCGAGTCATACGGTGTCAAATTGTTGGATACACGAAAGACACGACCGCTGTTGCGTGAGTTTGAGAAGTATGCCGTACGCTGCGGGGGCGGGATCAATCACCGCATGGGATTGGATGATTGTCTGATGCTCAAAGATACGCATCTCAAAACAATTGATGATTTGGCGGCTTTTATGCAAGCAGTACGGAAAAAGATTCCGTTTACCGCCAAAGTCGAGATCGAGTGTGAGACACTGGAGATGGCACAAGAGGCGATGCGGGTCGGAGCCGATATCGTGATGTGTGATAATATGAGCAATGAGATGATCAGAGAGGTGGTGAGCTTTAGAAATGCTCATCATCCCCATATCTTGCTGGAAGCAAGCGGCAATGTGACACTCGACACTATCGAAGCGATTGCCCAAACCGGTGTCGATGCGATATCCTCGGGAGCATTGATCCATCAAGCCAACTGGATTGATCTCTCTATGAAAATAGAAAGGTAATTGTGGTCTAATGGTTCAAGAAGCCCAAGCGTTGATCGATCGCTATAGCTATATCTCGATACTCTCCCACCGCAATCCCGAAGCCGATACGTTGGGAACGGCACTGGGGATTTATGCCTTGCTCAAAGCCTACGGCAAATCAGTTGAGGTTGTCAATATCGATCGAAATTTGCCGAATAACTTAGATTTTTTACCCAATTTTCAAAAGATCAAACACGGAATCGATTATGAAGAGAGTCTGATTATCACCTGTGATGCCAGCAGTATTGATCTGCTGGGTTTTGATCTGAGCGGAAGAGAGGTTCTCAATATCGATCACCACCGTAGCAGTACCTATTATGGAACAGTCAATGTGGTCAAACCGGACTATGCGGCGGCATCCTGCGTAGCGTATCAACTTTTCAAAACATTTTTACCGCTCAACAGAGAGGCGGTTCTCTGCTTCTATACAGCATTGGTATCAGATACACAATATTTTACCACCAGCAGCGTCTCTAAAGAGACTTTTGATATAGCTTCCGATATGATTACGTTTGAAATTGACATATCGCAAGTCGCTTATAATTTAAGACAACGCCGCACCTTAGCATCAATTAGAATATTGACCGCGGCACTACAGAGTCTGCAGCTCTGTTTTGATGGTGAACTTGCCGTTATGGTCGCGACGAATGACGCATTGAAAGCATCCGGAGCCAAAGTAAGTGATCTGATAGGGATCGTGGATCACGGATTGTCTTTAGCTACAGTAGAGGTGGCGATACTGGTGATCGAATGGGAAGATCATATCTGTCTATCGATGCGGAGTAAAACGGTCGATATCTCTCAACTTGCCGTGAGTTACGGCGGCGGCGGACATCGACAGGCTGCAGGGTTTCAAACTACCTTACAAGATATTGATCAATTCATCCAGAGATTAAAACAAGAGATTAAAGCGTTAGGAATATTGAATGGCACGTAAACGAAATATATATAGTAGTAATCAAGGTGGATCGAAGAGTCTATTGATCGTCATGTTGGGATTGGCAGTGGGAGCGGGAGCTTATATGTTGACCTCCCAAAGTTTTGAACGGGAGCAGCCGGTTATCGATTCGGTCGATCACCTCTATTGGAACCGAAAAGATCCGCTTAAAATTGATATCAGTGACAACGGAGCATTGAGATCATACGAGGTGCAGGTTAGTGACGGAACCAATTCGGTTATCGTGACACAAGAGAATATCTTAGAATCCGATCAGCAGCATCGAACCATCGATGTCGAATATCCCAAAAGAGCCATCAATGGGGTAATGCTCAATCCAAAATCCTCCAAATTTATCGTCAATGTTACCGCAACGGATCGAAGCAACTGGGGACTTTTTCAAGGTAATACCGCTACCAAAACCATCAATGTGGATGTGGACTATAAACGTCCTGAAGTCAATATCCTCTCCAACTCCTATTCGATTACCCAAGGGGGATCGGCGTTGATAGTGTTTCAAGTCAAAGATGAATCGTTAAAAGATTTCTTTGTCGAAGCCGGCGGACGCAAGTTCAAATCGGTACCGTATCGTCAAGAGGGATACTACGCGACACTGGTCGCTTGGCCGTTTAATCAAGAGAATTTCGCTGCCAGAGTGGTAGCCAATGATATGGCAGGCAACAGCCGTTCAGTCAATGTCCCGTTCTATGTGATTCCCAAAAAGTATAAAACGTCATGGATTGAGGTAAAAGATAATTTTATCGACGGGAAGATATCTGACTTAGCCGACGGCGATCCGCAACTCTCTTTGACCAAAGATCGAGTTCACAAATTCAAAGCGATCAATGAAGATATGCGTGCTGCGAATGAGAAGCGAATTCACGATATCGCTACACAGGTTTCGGACAGCCGTATCGAGGGATGGTTGATTCAACCCTTCTATCCGCTTAGAAATGGAGCCAAAGTTGCCAGTTATGGGGATGAACGTCACTACTATTACGGCGGGAAGGAGAATGAGATCTCTCAATCTTATCACGTCGGTTTAGATCTTGCGAGTACCAAAATGGCACAAATCATCAGCTCCAATCCGGGGAAAGTGGTCTTCAATGACTATAACGGAATCTACGGCAATATGCCGATGATCGATCACGGAATGGGACTCTACACCCTATACGGACACTGCTCCAATATCTTGGTGCAGGAGAATGATGAGATCAGTGCTGGAACCGCAATCGCTCAAACCGGTGTGACCGGATTGGCACTGGGTGATCATCTCCATTTTGGGGTCTTGGTTCAAGGAATTGAGGTACGTCCGGAAGAGTGGATGGATCAGAAATGGATCAATGATAACGTCAACAAAATCTTCAAAAAGGCAAACAAAATCATTGACGGGGAATAGTCTTGCTGCCCCTTCAGCTTCATCAAGTGCTTAATCTGCTGTTGTTGCTCTTTTTGGGGAGTACGACGGCGTTTCTCTATTTAGAGTGCTTTACCATTCTTGCTCTTTTTCTTTTTACACTGCTTTTTGAACACCTATTGATCTATTTCAAAACAAAGCGATTGGACTATTTCTCGTTCTCCTCATTGGCAACGGCTATGGGAGTGATGTTGATGATGGTGACACCGCAATGGTGGATTTATATGGTCGTGATTGGTGCTGGATTGTTGCAAAAGCATTGGATAGCCTCTCATGGCATTCACTTCTTTAACCCTTCCAATTTTGCCATTGTCATAGCTCTGCTCTTTTTTTATCAGGATGCCCATATCGTTTTGGGACAGTTGGGTGATCAGTTTTGGTTGAGTTTGGTGGTTGTGGTGATCGGAATAGTGATTCTATGGCGAGCCAATCGTTGGTTGATTCCGATTGTTTTTGTCGCGGTTTATTTACTCTTCCAATATCTTTGGGTGGTTGCTTATGATCCGGTGTTGGTGATGGAAGAGGTAACGCACCGTTTCTATTCGGTATCGTTTATTGTATTTATACTCTTTATGCTGACCGATCCGAGAACCACACCGGAGGCTCTTTGGAAACAGGCGGCTTTTGCTCTTTTGATCGCTTTGGGAGCGTCGTTGCTGGATCGTTGGGTCGGCTTTAGGGTGCAGCATCTTTTTTTGTCACTCTTTCTCTTTTCGCTCTGGGTTCCGCTGGCAGTGAGTGGGCAGGATACACTTGAACGAAAAGCACTCTTGATTAAAACCGTGGGGTTTACTCTCATGGCAATAGCTGTTATAATAGTCATCGAAATGCAGCCTCCCTATTATTTTGACATGAATGGATAATCTATGAGCAGAGAGATCAAGATCAGTATTGCTATTTTACTCTTCGGACTGTTGGGTGTCGCCGCCTACTATTCCAGTGATATCGGCACTCACGCTGAACCGACATTGGATCAAGAGCGGGTGATTCTTCCCAACCATGATCCCGATATCTATCGTCATGTTCCCGAAGTGCAAGCCTATATCGATGCGGTCAAAATCGGATTGACTAAAGGAGAGGCAGTTTTACCGTTAGAGAGTAGTGAAATAGATAGTAATGCTCAAAAAGTCCAAAACCTTCTGCTCCAAGATACCGCCTTTCTCAAGGATACGGTAAGCTATAACGGAAAGCTGCAGCATAACGACATGATGACGATTCGTCCAGCGATCACCTCGGCGATGAATCCACAGAGTCAAAAAATGTGTCAAAGCGCCGTCTGTTATCAAGCCGAAAAATATAACTTCGTCACCAATGTCACCACCCGAGCCATCGTCGATGCCGATCATCTCAAAGTGCTAGAGATCAAACGATTTAATGAGATGCAGCCCGATATCAGCCGCCGTCTGACCAAGATCGCCCAAGCGATCGCCCTCTATGCTCCGGAGGTCAAACAGGAGCTGGGAGCCAATCCGGCATTCAAAGATATGAGTATGGCAAATGTACGCGGTTCCCTGCACCAAAGCCCTTGCGAGACGGATAATCACCTCTGTGTCGCTCCGACCTTCTCGTATCATGATCGTGAGGAGGCTCTCTGGGCGATTATCGATCTGACCGATATGAAATTGGTAGCGGCGAAGTGGGCGGGATTGGGTAAAACCACTACCCCCTCTTGTATCTCAGAGCGTTCGTTGCAAAATCGTCATATTATGGAAAACTTCTGTCAAAAAGATACGATTCATGAAGAGGACGGCTGGAAACTGGCTTACCGCATCACCGGTTCAGATGGACTAGAGGTGATCAATGCCGCCTTTAACGGCACACCGGTACTCAAATCGGCAAAGATCGTCGATTGGCACGTCAGTTATCAAGCCAAAGAGGGAGCCAGCAGCTTAGACACTTCGACCGATACCTATGTCGAGGGGCGGAGAGTGGAGTATGTGCGAGGAGAAAATGATAGCTACTATTTTGGTTATAACGACGCAATGGGATGTCCGATGTTCTCTACTTCGGTAGTGCTGCCGTTTAATGCCCCGAGGATTCAGCCGATCATGGAAGCTGGACAAAAGGTCGGTTTCTATCTGATTCAAGACTACCGAAATCCCAAATGGCCGATGGCGTGCAACTATCGCTATGAGAACCGATTTGAGTTCTACCGTGACGGTTCATTCCGTGTTGTTGGGGTCAATAAGGGACGTGGATGCGGCAAAAATGCTCTCTACCGTCCGGTAATGCGTATCGATATGGCACTCGGAGGGCAGGAAGCATTCTATAAATATAACGGCAATTGGGAGCCGTGGTATGTCGAAAACAGTGATAAGCAAGACGAAGCCATCGCATACGATCAAGATCAATACCTCTACAAGATTACCGATAAAACCACTCAAAAAGGCTACTATATCGAACCCAACCGCGGACAGTTTGCCAATAGCCGGGGTGATCATGCCACCCTCTTTGCCACCCGATATCAAGAGGGAGAGGGAGAACAAGATCTGCTCACATTGGGTTCCTGCTGTAAGTTAAGCGAAGATGGCGTAGAGCGGTATCTCGAATCCAAAGAGAGCATCGACGGAGCCGATATCGTACTTTGGTATGTACCGCGTATCCGCAATGATGCCAGAGAGGGGCATGAGTACTGCTGGGCCGATACGGTACTAGGCAAGGATGGAAACTTGAAGGTCAAAGTGTGGCCGTGCGAAGTGGGACCGAAGTTTGTTCCTATTAAAACGGGGCAATAATGAAAAAATATTTACCTATCTTCCTCTCTATGTTGATTGTCGGAGCGGCTGCCTATATCGCATATCAAACCAAACATCAAAGGGAAGCTGAGACGAGTACTGATATCGGATCATTTGAGCGACAGCCCTCTTGCAGCCGTCAGCCGAACTTCTTGGCAAGGATGCGGATACCGCAGCCGATCGCCATTGATCTCTCTCAGGATCACTATAAAGGATTAGCATTTCTCTATGGAGTCAATCTCTCCCAAGCGATTCACACCAAAGCATGGGAACAGTTTGACTACTTCAGTACCTATGCTCTCGATCCCCAAGGCACAATGTATCTCTCACCGATGCCGTTTATCTCGATCAATTCCAACACTTTTGATCTTCAAAAAAACATCTATAGACTCGATTCTACCAGCGGCAATCTGGATATCTGGATGACCATCGATGAGGTCAATGCCGGTTCCAACAATCCGTTTGGGATTATCGCCTTGGAGTATGATTGTACAGATCAGACTCTCTGGGTATCGGCAATCGATGAGAGTGACTATACTACCGCTCGTGGGGTAATCTATCATATCGATATCGCAACCAAAACAGTTCTCCAGCGGGTAGAGGGGGTCGATGCCTTAAGCCTCAAACTACTCCAAACCCAAAAAGGCAAATACCTCTTAGCCGGATCGGCACGAGACAATCGACTCTACGCCTATGCGATCCAAGATCAGAAGTTAGCTGCTCAAGGTGAAAAGCTTTTGGAACTCCAAGATGCCAACGAACATATCCGAAAAATCATTCTCCGCGGTAATAATCATTTGGAACTGCAAACGATCCCGTTTACTTATACCCTGATCGCCCAAACAACGGATCAAGGTGTACGTACCAATTATAATGCGATATGGGATACCGTATCGGCTTCGTGGAATCTGAACCAAGTAACGCAATAGGCCACCTCTAAAAACCCCACCACCTAATCAATCTAAAACCACGATTTAGGTAAAATTCATAATACATACATCATCACAAAGGTTTAGAAATGGCAG
>JACXUN010000307.1 GCA_014763905.1 Campylobacterales bacterium | reverse complement strand
ACCATGCTTCGCATACCACCGAGATATCTACGCGTTGGGTTTCCATTTGCATCAACCCCATCAACATGTGGAGCAACACTATACGGCTCAAATCCTCTCACACTAGAGACACCACCGAGGAAAAGTTTTTCCGGACCGGAGATGTGTCCCTCATTTTTGAGTACACTGGCTCTTAATTTATACCGCAAGATCAAATCATAATCGATATACTCTTCCAATCCTCTATAGAGACCGAATCGTGCCGTACTCTCTAAGAACTTCTCATCACCCCCAACACCGCTGTAACCAAGTGTTCCCCCAGCTATGATCCCTTCACGCGGGACAAAATAATCATCGGTATTGTCATAGGTTAATCCGACTGAGAAGGTACTCTTCGCATAGCTCAAATCTTCATTACTAAAGATACTGCTATAGGTCAAAGCCGTTGAATTTTCGTCAACATTAATCTTATTCTCGCTATAATTGTATCCTAAATATCCATAAACATTTCGGGTAATCTGTTTCCCTAAGCTGGTACTGGCACCATAGCTGTCATGTTTATAGGTGACATACTCGTACTCACTTTTATAGAGATTCATACCCAAGCTGTACTCGCTATCCCAAACTCTTGGGTTATTGATTGAGAGTGCGTAATTGACGGAAATTCTGGAGAGGTCAAAAGAGACACCGGCATCAACACCTGATCCCATGATATTTCGGTCTGAGAGTGCCGCATTCAGCATAAACCCTTGATGAGAACCGTATCCCCCACCTGCTTGGATACTACCGGTCGGTGTCTCTTTAACTTTGACCAAGAGATTCATATGGGTCTCATCGATCCGTTGCTGCTCGATATCAACACTTTCGAAATACCCTCGTCGTCCTAAGGCATTCTTACTGTCTTTGAGATCGGTTAGATTAAACATATCACCCGGTGCGATAAATACATCTCGCCGGATAACACGGTCTTTGGTGGTATAGTTTCCGGAGACAATCACATCATTGATCCAAACTTTATTGCCGGGTTTAACACTATACTGAATACTCACCGTATGATCGGCATCATTTTTATTGAAGTTGGGGGTCACTTTGGCATAAGCATATCCAAGGTTTGCTACCTGCTCTTGGATGTAGCTGACATCTTTTCGTAACTTCTCGATATTGAAAACTTTGCCCTCTAGGAGATTGAGTTCTGATGTGACTTCATTCACGTCCACTCCCTCTACCAGACCGGCAATCTCAATATGTTTTACCCTATACTGCTCCCCTTCCGTAATCTGATAGGTGATATCTGCGGTATAGGAACCGCTGTCGACACGCATCAGCGGCTCACTCACCGCAGCATCGAGGTACCCATTCTTCATATAGACATCTTTGGCTCGGAACGAATCATACTCTAACTGGTCAATATGAGCCACCCCATTATTGAGTCCCGGAAGCCAACCCATGACATCCTCTTCTTGATTGGCTAAGGCATCCTCTAGCTCA
>JACXUN010000080.1 GCA_014763905.1 Campylobacterales bacterium | reverse complement strand
TATTAATTATATTTATCATCCTAACAAGGGTGTTACTTTTCCTCTTCGTCGAAGAATTTGAGTTCATAGAGTTTATTGACCATCGCTTGAACAGATGCAACCGAATTGGCAAATCGATCTTTTTGCATCGGGATAAGAGCCATTTCAATGATTTTTTCAGCTCCACCGGCTCCGATCATGACGGGTACACCGGAGACAATATTGGAGTAACCGTACTCGCCGTCTAGCCGTATCGCACAAGAGTGAATTTGATTGGTATCACGTAAAATAGCATCTACCATAACCGTGGTCGATTTAGCCGGAGCATAATAGGCTGAACCGTCACCTAAAAGATTGACGATTTCGGCTCCACCGTTGCGTGTCTTGGTTACGATTTCACCGATCTCCTCTGAATCAAGCAGGTCTTCGATCGGTACACCGGCTACGGTTGTAAATTTTGGAAGCGGAACCATGGTGTCACCGTGTCCACCCATAACGGTAGCACGAATTTGTCCCGCACCGTATTGGAGCTTCTCATATATAAAGTGTGCCATACGAGCTGAATCGAGGATACCCGCCATACCAATGACACGCTCTCTTGGGAATTCGGTCACTTTGAGAGCGACATAGGTCATAACATCCAGCGGATTACTAACAACGATGACAATCGCATTTGGTGCATGTTCTTTGATCTCTAACGCATATTTTTTGACAATAGCAGCATTCTTCAATAAAAGGTCATCACGACTCATACCCGGTGTTCTCGGAGCACCGGCGGTGATGACCACGATATCTGAGTTGGCGATATCTTCAGGTCCTTGAGCGGCTTTGACGATGGTGTGCTGACGGGCAGCATTGGCAGCTTGTGACATATCGAGTGCTTTTCCTCTGGCAATGTCTAAATTACGTCCTCTCAATACAACATCATGACATACCCCGTTCATCGCTAAGATAAACGCGACAGTCGATCCAAAATTTCCTGTTCCGATAACGGTAACTTTTTTCCCTTTTGACATGGCAATCCTTTTAATTGAATAGTTGAGCTTATATCAATTTCTACTATCTGTTTCCATATTTTAAACTTAATTTTCAGCTTTTGTACTTTTGATGAAAAAGACAAAAAGTAAATTTAAAATCATGGAAAATACGCGTAATGTTTCGATACAAGCACAACCATTATAGCAGTAGATAATTACAAAATGGGAACAGAGGGCTTTTTAGGTGTTACATTTTAGAAGGGGGGTGTGGAAGTAAGAAACACTCTTTAGATTTTTTAAAATAAATTTATAGGAAGATCGAATCAAATATTATTAATACTGTTGTTTAATGTTTCGGAAAGTATCTGTTCCCACTCAGAAGAGAGGGAACGAAGAAGTTGGACGCGATGTTCAACCTACAAATTAGATAGCATCAATAATGCTGTTAAGCGTAGCAGACGGTCTCATGGCTGCGGCGGCTTTCGCATCATCCGGATGGAAGTATCCACCGATATCTTGTGCTTTACCGGCTACAGCAAGTAACTCTTCCATGATTTTTGCTTCGTTGTCTTTAAGCGCTTTAGCTACCGGAGCGAATTTGGCTGCTAATTCCGCGTTGCTTCCGTTTGCCAATGCTTCTGCCCAGTATTGAGCTAGATAGAAGTGAGACGCTTTGTTATCTGGCTCACCGGCTTTTCTTCCCGGAGCTTTGTTGTTATCAAGGTATCCGTTGTTGGCTTCATCAAGAGCTGCTGTAAGAGCCGCTAGTTTTTCATCATTGTGTTTTTGACCGATAAATCGGAGTGACTCCGCCAATGCTAAGAATTCACCAAGTGAATCCCATCGGAGGTGACCTTCTGCCAAGAATTGATCTACGTGCTTAGGTGCTGAACCACCCGCACCGGTCTCATACAATCCACCACCGGCTAATAATGGCACGATAGAAAGCATCTTAGCAGATGTTCCAAGCTCAAGAATTGGATACATATCGGTTAAGTGGTCTCTTAGAACGTTTCCGGTTACTGCGATAGTATCTTTGCCTGCTCGGATTCTTTCGTTAGTGAATCGTGTTGCTGCAGCGATGTCTAGGATATGAATCTCTAAACCTTCTGTGTTGAACTCTGGCATATATTTTTCAATTTTTGCGATCATCTGTGCATCGTGTGCTCTGTTTTTATCTAACCAGAATACTACTGGGATTTGCTCAATTTGACCACGCTCGAATGCTAATCGGATCCAGTCTTTGATTGGGATATCTTTGGCTCTACTCATTCTCCAGATATCACCCGCTTCACACTCGAAACTCATAAGCTCTGTACCGTCTTCAGCGGTTACAGTTACCGTTCCTGCTTCTGCCAATTCAAAAGTCGTTGGGTGTGAACCGTACTCTTCTGCTTTTTGAGCCATAAGACCAACGTTTTGCATACTTCCCATTGTGGTTACATCGTACTGACCGTTTTTAACACAGTCTGCTACCATCTCTTGGTGGAACATGGCGTAAGTAGAGTCTGGAATAACCGCTACTGTCTCAAGAGCCGCACCGGTTCTGTCCCACTGCTTACCACCTTCACGTACGACTACCGGCATAGAAGCATCGATAATAACGTCGTTTGATGCGTTGAAGTTTGTTTGACCTTTGTCAGAGTCAACCATGGCAATTTTTGGAGCGTCAGACTCAACTACCGCTTGGAAGGCTGCTTTGATCTCTGCCTCTAGTGCATGACCTTTGATTTTCTTTTCAAGATCGGACATACCAAGGTTCGGGTTGACACCAAGCTCTTTGAAGGTATCAGCGTATTTAGCGAATACACCTTCGAAGAAGACTTCAAATGCGTGACCGAACATAATTGGGTCAGAGATTTTCATCATGGTTGCTTTGAGGTGGAGAGACCAGATGATATCGTTTGCTTTTGCATCTTCGATACTCTCTTTGTAGAACGCTCGTAATGCTTTGACTGACATAAAGGTACCATCAAGTACTTCACCTTCTAATGCACTGATGGTTGTTAATACGTTACCGTTAAGAGCGATGGTTACTTTTTGAGCTTTATCCATAGTAACTGATTGCTCATTTCCGTAGAAATCACCTTTTCCGCCCATATGGATAACGTGAGCTTTTGAGTTTTCAGAGTAGGCTCTGAGTTTATGTGGGTTTTTCTTAGCAAAGTTTTTTACCGCTTTAGCCGCACGTCTATCAGAGTTACCCTCTCTTAGTACCGGGTTAACCGCTGAACCGAGACAACCATTGTATTTGGCTCTGATCTCTTTCTCTTCATCTGTAGATGGATTCTCAGGGAAATTAGGAATATCATACCCTTGCCCTTGAAGTTCAGCGATACAATCTTTGAGCTGACCGATAGAAGCAGAGATGTTTGGAAGCTTAATAATGTTTCCATCTGGTTGTAAAACTACTTCACCGAGTTTAGAAAGTTCATCTTCAGCTTTTCCCATAGCGGCAAGAACACGTCCTGCAAGAGAGATATCAGAAGTGACAACTTCTACACCGGCAGCTTGTGTAAAAGCATTTACGATTGGTAACAATGAGTAGGTAGCTAATGCTGGAGCCTCATCAGTTTTTGACCAAATAATTTTAGGTAATGACATTTGTATTCCTTGAGATGTAATTTTGATAGGAAGAGTTTATCACTATTTTAATAGCAGCGAAATTAAAGTGGAAAATAGATGAAATTATATTGATATTTTGTTTCTTAAATACACACAAAAAAATCCTTGAGCAGAATTTAATTTAACAGTAGAAAAAATTGGCTTTGAAAAAGGGTAAAAAACACCCAGTTTTACCCATAAATTCTTTAAAAGTGGGTAAAAAGGGTCTATTTCAAACGAAATTATCGTTTAGCGGTATCGATCCCCGGAGCTTCCGGTGTACCGACGTAATCATCCGGTACTGCAAAATTTGCTTTGATAACCGAGTATACAATACCGACTACGATGAGTCCGATAATGACCATCCAGACGGTTCGTCTCTTTTCCGGTGACTCATTGTTGTTGTAATCATCAATTTGATTGAGTGATGGTTCACCTTTTAAATGCATTGCGTAATCCTTTATAATGATATTTATAAGTTTATATCATAGTTTACTTAAAAACTCGACACGCTTGTTTGATCGTCTCGACTTTTTGAATCGCGTCTTCAAAAAGCTCATAATTTACAATACCTTGTTGAGATAAATCTCGATAACGTTCATAAGTGGTGATCACCTTCCTCGCTCTGATTGAGGCATCAATGCGATCACGTTTGAGATGTTCAAATGCGATAGCGGCATTGATGAGTCCTTTGACCAAATTTTTGAGCGGGTGATCACGCAATCGTAAAGGATGCCACACCGCTTCCAGTACCTCATGAGCATTGAAATACTCTTCGGAAGAAAGTAACGCAATATAGTTTTTTAGTGCGTATTCCAATTCAATATGTAACGTCGGCACAAGTTTACCTCTATATCATGGTATAATACTGAGTATAGCCACTCAACCTTAAACTCCAATTGCAATATCAAAGGGGAGACAATGAAACGTTTACTTATGTTTTGCACGATGAGTGCGATGATGCTTCATGCTGAGGGTGGAGTGCTGGATGTGCAATGGCCGGCCGTGGATAAAAATCAGGCAAAGATGCAAAAAGCCTATCCACTGGTCTTGAAAGAAAAGATCAAAGAGGTAACGCTACCGGTTTACCTACCAAGCACTTACATCTATAATCAAAAGATGACCATTGTTGCTGAACCAAACTACTACTCGATCACTATCTATCTGGATAAAGCTCGATTATTGGTTACCGGTGATCGAACCTATCAACAATCGGTCAAAGTAGCAGATCAAGCCTTCAAAACCATGATGAAAAGTGACACGATAGCGTTTGAAGTGGCAGAAGGGATGTTGATCACCGATTTCAATCGGCATGGGGTAAACTATACATTAATGTTAGAGTGTGATGAACCGGAGAGTGATGAACGGTGTCAGGAAGAGAGCTTTTTGCGTCGTACCATCTATGACCAATTAACACTGGTAGGAGGTAAACGATGAAGCATCTAATCGCTACGATGACGATACTGTTGCTGTTGGGTGGATGTGCTCAAAAGCAAGAGGTAAACGAGGCACTGGCTCAATTTACCTACAGCGATCCGGGGGTACTGGTTCCCTCCAACAGCGGTAAAGGAAGAGTAGGGGATGAGTATATCTATATGCCAGATATCCGTTTCCCGATTGAAGTAGCCCCGGCATATCTCAACTCACAAGTGTATGGGGTAGGGGGTATGCACGGAGCTGCTGGAAGTCTCTGCGATGATCGTAATTACCAATATCCATGGCATGATAACTATTGTGAAAGCCGTGCATGGGGTATGCCGCTCTGTCCCGCAGGCAAAGGGCATCAAGGGGTAGATATCCGTGGAGCAACCTGTGAGAAGAATCGATACTATACGGTGGCAGTAGAGAACGGAACGATTACTTATATCGGAAGCTACTCTGTTTCTTTGCGAGGAGAGAGCGGAACCACCTATCGATACCTCCATCTCGATCCCAAATCGTTACAGGTTAGAGTCGGACAAAAAGTAAAGCGGGGAGATCGTATCGGTTTGATGTCTGATAATATGGGTAATACCAAGACCTCCATTCATCTCCATTTCGATGTACAGCAGACCATTAAGGTGAACGGTGTTTCCAAAAAAGTTTTTGTTCCGCCTTACAGTTCTTTGGTTGAAGCCTATAAACGGCTGCTACAAGGTAACCCGTGAAAAAGCGGTATGGATTACTCTTATTACTCTTTTTTACAGGTTGCATAATGGAGCTGGAGCAAAGAGTCGAACCGTTGAGTGATCAAGGCAAAAAAATTCAGCACTTTGTGGATGCGATTAATGCGGTGAGAACTTCCGATCAAATGTGTGGTACGCAGCATTTCGCAGCGGCTGCACCATTGCAAGGGAGTGATAAGCTTTATGAAGCAGCCTATGAGCATAGTAAAGATATGGCAGCCAGTAATATGCTGGAACACTTCGGTTCAGGGAGGGTGACAGATATCACCGCTCAGCAATTAGGCAAACAGAGTACCATGATCGACCGGGTCAATCGACAACATTACCGCTGGTCAAAAGTGGGGGAGAACATAGGGGCAGGAACCAGTATCACCACAGGAAAACAGATCGTTGCCAAATGGATGACCAGTTATGTACACTGTATCAATATTATGGATCCCGATTTTACAGAGGTTGGCATGGCCAGAGTCGAAAATAACCAATCTATCTATTACTGGACACAACTCTTTGGGAAATCACGATAGTACAGAGACACAGATGAGTAATAACATTCATGTCTCTTTTTCAAAAAATGCCAAAACCTATGATGATTACAATATCGTACAAAACTGGGTTGTCAAAGAGCTAATCGGTCAGATAGTCGATCAGCCTGCGTCGATTTTGGATATCGGGTGTGGAAGCGGTGCGGTTTACAAAAATATCGATTGGCAATGCGATCACTTTGTCGCCATTGATTTTGCTCAGACGATGCTGGATATTCACCCGCAAGATGATAAGACGATACTCTTACTGAAAGATTTTAATGATCCGGATTGTTTCGACAGGTTTCAAAGTGGAGAGTTTGATCGGATTATCTCCGCTTCGGCTCTGCAGTGGGCCAATGATTTGGATGATTTGCTGGGTAAAATCAAGAGACTTCACGCCCCGGTCTCTTTAGCTATTTTTACCTCTAGGACATTTCGCACACTACATCAAACGGCTACAATCTCATCACCGTTGCGTTCTCTCGATGAGGTACAAACATTAGCTCAAAACTACTTTAGTGCCAACTATACCCAATTAAACTATCAGCTTCACTTCTCCTCAGTTAGAGATATGTTCAGATATATTAAGCGAAGCGGGGTCAATGGCGGAACCGAACGGCTTAGTTACAAGCAGATGAGATATTTGATGGATCACTATCCGTTAGACTATCTGGAGTTTGAGATTTTATTGATTCATGAGGAGTGAGTGGGGTGGGCATTTTTAACCTGAGTTCGACGGGATATCATAGTCACAGCTTTACGAGGTTTTTTGTATGCTTCGCCAAATTTTTTTGAATTAACTCGTTAGTCCCGCAAAA
>JACXUN010000002.1 GCA_014763905.1 Campylobacterales bacterium | reverse complement strand
TGGGTCTGGATAGAGAACGGATAGCTCTACTCTATGCGATTGCCCGTCAAGAGAGTCGTTTTGTTCCGGGATCTATATCGACCTCCTATGCTTTGGGGATGATGCAGATTATGCCGTTTCTGATCAAACACCTTGCCAAAGAGAGAGGGGAGCATATCGAACTAGAAGCGATGTTTGATCCCTATGTGGCACTCGACTATGCCAATCAACACCTAGACTATCTCACCAAATATCTCTACCATCCGCTCCTTGTCGCCTATGCGTATAACGGCGGTATTGGCTTTACAAGGCGGATACTCAAGAGTGATCATCTGTTTAAACAGGGACGCTTTGAACCCTATCTTAGTATGGAATTGGTCGATTATGAAGAGAGTCGGGAGTATGGCAAAAAAGTTTTGACTAACTATGTCATTTACAGTAATCTTTTGGGAGATCAGCTCCGTATTACGGATCTCTTGAACATTCTGGACAAGCCGTCCTTGACCGATAAGTTTAGGTGACCATGATATTTTACGGTCAGGTAGCTATCTTTTGAACCCAGAATGTTATTGAGGGTATGAAGCTTTAAGAGCTTGATAGAGTTTATCAGCTGTAATCTCCTGATCCGATATCAAGATAGATTGCATGATGACGTTATCTTCGACACCGTTCCACTCTTTGATATAGCTTCCTTCTTTGTAACCGTGATCTTGACGAAATTTATTGAGAATATTTTTACCGATATAGAGGGCATACAGTGTCTGCAGATTTAATCCCAGTTTTGCCGTTACATTTAAAAATGACTCCATTAGTTCATCAATCTCTTCACTGCAAAAGAGTATCTTGATCATCTCTTCCACTAAATGAATCTCTGTATAATAATCATGCTTTTGATCACAGCCTTCAACCAAGAGTGTATAAGCATTCATCTGTTTAATTTTGTCGGCTAGTTCTTCAATTGACCCTTTGTTTTCAATTTTGTAGAGACGTAATGCTTCACTCATGACAAAATGCCAGATATCAACCAGCTCAATTTTAATATTATCGTAATCAGGAGAGGCATCAATATTTTTCCAATGTTTCCATGGATATGACTCTACCAGTTCAGCGGCTTCTAGGTAGATACAACGCCGCCAATCAATCAACTTTCCATTTTTGGTGATACCCGCTTCCCAATTTAATCCATTGGTGTTGTCATTGAGCTCCTGCTGCAATTTTAACATCTCTAAAACTTGACTCATCTCTAACCTTTTTTGTTAATTTACAAACGGGCGTATTGTAACGGAACTCAGGTTAAAACTTACAACCCCTTCAACAGCACGCCATACAACTGCTCCACCATCTCATCATCTAGCTCAATGGTACTTCCTGTATCAAAAAGTTTGAAGACCTTCTCCTTCTCCAATGCCGGAGCGTAGATACAATTAGGATGAGCAGGGATAAAGGCACGCATCAAGCCGATTTTATCATCCAGTATCTCTTCGCAGATATGGCAAAATCCGTTATCGTAGAGTCGTCCTTCATATCGGAGTAGTTGGATATATGCTTCGACCGCTAACCGTTTGGGATTCTGTCTATCCCACTTTTTGGCGACATCCATAAGCAGATCAAAATAGAACGAATCGAGTGCCGTTGCTTCACGCAGATGGGGTTCAAAAAGGCTGATAAAATTTTGCCAAAGTAACAGATGATTGGCAGAAAAAATCCACGGAAACGAGAGTTGTGACAGATGACGCATTTTGGGCATAAAATTACTGCGATCCTGCTCACTCTCAAAATCAATGAAATTGCCGAGTTGCAGAATCGAATGTCTGGCTCCGAAAAATCGCCAATAGCTCTCAATTGATGATTTGCTAAGAACGGTAACAATAACATCTTCATTCTTGGCTTTTCTTATGTTGATTATAAATCCACGCATTAGTTTATCGCTTTTTAACCGTTCTTTGGATAGTATCTATCCACTCTGTAGGGGACATCAAAATCTGGTTATTAATGAATATTTTTTATACAAAAAATAGCCTTCTAAAACTAGATTTTACGTTAACCTAACACAAATTCAATAAAGGTTGGTTTATGAAAGATCTTTTTACGTCGTTTAAAGATAACTGTGGTTTTGGTCTGTTAGCCTCAATTGACAACAAACCCTCACACAAAAACTTGGAAGATGCCATCACCTCGCTATCGCGAATGATGCACCGTGGGGCAATTGCTGCCGACGGTAAGAGTGGGGATGGTTCTGGACTCCTCCTCTCCATGCCACACTCTTTTATGCGTAAAATTGCCAAAGAACAAGGAGTCGAACTCCCAAAACAGTATGCTGTTGCGATGGTATTTAGCCGAGATGAAGCACACTTTGAGACCTTTGAGAAGCAGTGTGAAGCCAATGACCTCAAAGTGGTACTGAGCCGAGAAGTTCCGGTCAATACCGAAGCACTGGGAGAGTATGCCCTTAACTCTCTGCCACAGATGAGACAAATCTTTGTTGCTCCTGATTCGATTATGGCGTTTAACCGTTTTGAAGCGATGGTCTATCTCACCCGAAAAGAGGTGGAATTTGCTCTCAAAGAGGATAAAAACTTCTATATTCCATCATTCTCAACATCGGTGATCTCTTATAAGGGTCTTTTGATGCCGACCCTCATCAAGACCTTCTATAAAGATTTACAAGATGAAGATTTCCAAATCTCATTCTGTCTTTTTCACCAGCGATTCTCTACCAATACCTTGCCGCAATGGAAATTGGCTCAGCCATTTAGAACCATCGCCCACAATGGAGAGATCAACTCGATTAAAGCTAACCGATTCAACGTTTTGGCTAAACGTGGAGCGATCAAAAGTGAAGTGTTTAATGATGATGAGTTAGCCCGTATTCTTAAAATTATACTCCAAGATGATATGAGCGACTCGGCATCACTTGACAACTTCTTTGAGTTCCTTTTGGTTAACGGTGTCGATTTCTTCAAAGCAGCCCGTTCCGTTCTCCCGGCTCCGTGGCAAAATGCTCCGTACATGGACCCGGATTTGCGTGCCTTTTATGAATACACCTCTACCTGTTTCGAGGCGTGGGATGGACCAGCAGCGGTGAGTATGACCAATGGACGATATATCGGATGTGTACTAGACCGAAACGGACTTCGACCGTCTAAATATATCATTACCAAAGATAATCGGCTCTTGATTACTTCGGAGTATGGAGTACTGGAAATACCGACCGAAGAGATCGTAGAGCGTGGACGACTGCAATCGGGTGAGATGATGGGACTCGATCTCAAAAATGGACAGGTGATGCTTAATAATGACATCAACGCCTATCTCAAAGAGCGAGCTAACTACAACGACTGGATCAATGAGCATATGAGCTACCTTCAAGAGTATATCGACTCTCCGCTCTCCACCGTTGATCTCCTCGAAAAAGAGAACCTTGAGAGTAAACAACGTTACTTCAACATCACGCACGAAGTGATCGATCAGATCATTGAACCGATGATCAATGACGGCAAAGAGGCGACCGGTTCAATGGGAGATGACACCCCGTTGGCTGCCTTCTCAAAAGTTCAGCGAAACTTTTCAGATTTTTTTAGACAAAAGTTTGCGCAGGTGACCAACCCGCCGATCGACCCGATTCGAGAAAAGGTGGTCATGAGTCTCAACACCGGTTTCGGTGAGACACGAAATATCTTGGAAGAGGATATCGAACACGCCAAACGGCTCAAAAGCAGTTCACCGATTCTGATCAAAGAGACATTAGAAGTGTTATTGCAGTTTGGGGATAAAACCAATCCTAAATATGACCCAAGCTATAAAGCAAACTTCTATCCGACAACTTTTACTTCTGATATGAAAGCCAGTTTAGAGTCGCTGATTGACGGTATTATTAGTGATGTGGAAACTAAGGGTATTCGTACTATTGTATTGGATGACCGTGATGTCTCCAAAGAGCTTAAAACCATACCGATGTTGATGGTAGTCGGACGGCTCAATAACCGACTATTAGAGGCCAATCTCCGTCACCTAACCAATATCGTTACCATTACCGGTGAGGTCTTTGATTCTCATATGGCAGCGGTGATGATCGCCTTTGGTGCGACGGCGATCTATCCATACCTCTTGCTTAAAACCGCTGCCAACTTAGCCATCAAGCAGAGCAAAGATGAGCAGATTGATCTGACCCCGACCATTAAACGGATTCGACATGCCCTCAATGCGGGATTGATGAAGATTATGTCCAAAATGGGAATTGCTACTATTGCCAGCTATCGAAACTCGGCTCTCTTTGATGTCATCGGTCTGGATAAAATCCTGATCAAAGAGTGTTTCCACGGAGCCAGAGGATTACTCTCCGGTCTAGGATATGCCGATATCGAAGCACGTATTGAGCAGTACCATTTTGAAGCGTACAATAAAGCAGAGTCGCTCTATCCGCTCAACTTCGGTTCATTTTACAAATATCTTGACAGCGGTGAGTATCACGACTATGCCCCGGCAACGGTTCATGCGATTCATAAAGCCTCCATTAGTGGAGAGAAAAAAGATTTTGAGAAACTCAAAAACATTATTGATAAGCGAGACAAAAAGTTTATCCGTGACTATTTTGAATTTAATTCTGAACGTGCATCAATTGCGATTAGCGAGGTTGAACCGATAGAAAATATCTTCAAACGTTTTTCTACAGCAGCCATGAGTTTGGGATCAATTTCTCCGGAAGCTCATGAATGTATGGCGATGGCGATGAACCGAATAGGCGGTATGAGTAACTCCGGTGAGGGAGGAGAAGATGCGACTCGATTTGGTACCGACAAAAACTCCAAGATTAAGCAGATCGCTTCCGGACGGTTTGGGGTAACACCGGCTTACCTTCGATCAGCCGAAGAGCTGCAGATCAAAGTGGCTCAGGGAGCCAAACCGGGTGAAGGCGGACAGCTGCCTGGGCATAAAGTGACCCCATTGATCGCTCGATTGCGACATACCATTCCGGGTGTGACCTTGATTTCACCACCGCCTCACCACGATATCTACTCGATCGAGGATTTGGCACAGCTGATCTTTGATATGAAACAGATCAACCCAAAAGCACAAGTGGCTGTTAAATTGGTATCGACTGCCGGTGTGGGAACGATTGCTGCTGGGGTAGCAAAATGTTATGCCGACAAGATCATTATCTCCGGTTCTGACGGTGGTACGGGTGCGGCTCAACTCGGTTCGATCAAGTTTGCCGGAAACCCATGGGAGCTGGGACTCATCGAAGCCCATAATGCCCTCAAAGCCAATGGACTTCGAGGACAGGTCAAAGTCGAGACTGATGGGGGTCTCAAAACCGGAACCGATATTGTCAAAGCGGCGATTTTAGGAGCTGAAAGCTATGCTTTTGGTACGGGAGCTTTAACCATTCTTGGATGTAAAATCTTGCGTGTTTGTCACCTTAACCGATGTTCTGTCGGTATTGCGACCCAAGAAGAGAAACTTAGAGATTTCTATGAAGGAACGGTTGAACGTCTTGTTAATTACTTTACACTGTTGGCGGAAGATGTTCGTGAAATTTTGGCAAAACTTGGATATGCCTCACTCGAAGAGATTATCGGACAGACCCATCTTCTGAAAGTCATTGATGATGAGTTTGCGAAAAAATTCGATTTTGAATCGCTTCTTGTCAATCTTGAAGGAGACAATACCAAGCAGGTTGAGTTTAATGAACCGTATGACCGAAACGAGTTTGAACAAGAGATTCTCAAAGAGGTAATGCCGACTATTAAACAGCCAAGTGAAACCATTACAATTAAAAAGAATGTAAGTAACCTTAACCGAAGCTTTGGTGCTCGTATTTCCGGTGAAATTGCTCAGTATTACGGTGATGAGGGATTAAAAGAGGATTCGATCACCATCAAGCTAACCGGAACGGCCGGACAATCTCTTGGTGCCTTCCTTAGCAATGGGGTGAGCATTTATGTTGACGGAGCCGGAAATGACTATGTCGGAAAAGGTATGAGCGGTGGTAAAATCGTCATCACTTCCAAACTCTACGGTTCTAAATATTCACTTGCCGGAAACACTTGTCTCTACGGAGCTACCGGCGGTAAGCTCTATGTGACCGGTCAAGTGGGTGAACGTTTTGCGGTGCGTAACTCAGGGTGTACTGCCATTGTAGAGGGAACCGGAGACCATCCATGTGAATATATGACCGGTGGAGTCGTCACTGTTCTTGGTAAAACCGGGGTCAACTTCGGTGCCGGTATGACCGGAGGGGTTGCCTTTATCTACGATATCGATCATGGATTTGTTGAAACCATCAATACCGAATTGGTTCAAGCCAAACGTATCGATACTGATGAGACTGATAATGAGCGGTACTATTTGAAAAAATTGCTCAAAGATTATTACAAAGAGACGGGAAGCGAAAAAGCCAGAGATATCTTAGATAACTTTAGAGCTGAAATCCGAAACTTCTGGATGGTGCGTCCAAAAGATATGATCAATACACCGTTAAAGATTGGTGAAGGAGAATAAGAGAATGCAAAAGTTTTTTGATTTAGAGCGAATTGATGCCAATAAACGTTCCGGTGGTGAACGGATTAAAGATTTTGATGAGATTTATGAGATTTTCTCTGAAAACAAAGCCGCCGACCAATCGGCACGATGTATCCAGTGTGGAGATCCCTACTGTCATAACAAATGTCCACTGCACAACCTTATTCCGCAGTGGCTCAAAGCCACTGCCGGCAAAAATTTAGAGTTGGCGTTTGCTCTCTCAAATGAGCCGTCTCCATTCCCTGAAATTTTGGGAAAAATCTGTCCTCACGACCGACTTTGTGAAGGAGATTGTACCCTTAATGACGGGCATGGAGCCATTACAATCGGTTCCGTTGAGACCTTTATTAATGAAGAGGGATTCAAGCAAGGTCTTAAGCCATGTTTTAATACCCCTAAAACCGATAAAAAGGTTGCCATCGTCGGTGCCGGACCAGCTGGGCTATCGGCAGCTACTTTCCTGTTACGACAGGGAATCAATGTAGAGTTGTATGACAAGCAAAATCGAGCCGGTGGATTGCTCACCTATGGAATTCCGGGATTTAAGCTCGATAAAAGCGTCGTTGCACGACGGGTTGATATCCTCAAAGAGGCGGGAGCTATCTTCCACCAAAATTGTGAAGTAGGCAAAGATGTGAGTTTTGACGAGTTGACAGAGCAATTTGATGCCGTCTTTATCAGCGTCGGAGCGACACAAGGACGAAAAGCAACGATTCCAGGAGCTGATGCTGCCAATGCCTATCTTGCGATGGAGTTCCTGACCAATACTCAGAAAAAACTCTTTGGAGAGGGGTTTGATGAGAGCATCGACGTAAGTGAAAAACGTGTAGTGGTCATCGGAGGGGGAGACACTGCAATGGACTGTGTACGAACCTCACTCAGAGAAAAAGCCCGCTCCGTACATTGTCTCTATCGACGGAATGCCGAAAATATGCCGGGAAGTAAAAAAGAGTACATCAATGCTAAAGAAGAGGGAGTGGATTTTGAATTCAATACCTCACCGACACAGATTATTCTTGATGATCAAGGCAACATTACCGGTGTGGAATTTATCCGAACCGAAATGGGTGAAGCAGATGAGGATGGACGACAACGGATTCAAGAGATACCGGGAAGTGAAGATTGTATCGATGCCGATATTGTGATCTTTGCTTTGGGATTTGATCCGGTTAAATATACCTTCCTCGCTGATAATGGTATTGAGTTGGACAGATGGGATGGTATCAAGGTGGATAAAAACTACGAAACTTCCAAAGCCAATGTCTTCGCTGGTGGAGATTGTCACCGAGGAGCTGATTTGGTTGTAACGGCTGCTTATGACGGACGTGAAGCGGCTAAAGCCATTGCGGCTAAACTGTTAGCTCAATAATACGATTGTGGGTTTTTCCCGCAATCTATGCTGTTCCAAAGAATGGACGCTTGCGTTTGCATGGTGCAGGAGTACTCTCTTTGGAATAGCTTCTCTTAACTCTTTTCCATAAAATTTCCAATTAAAGTGACATTTTGCTATTATTATACACCATAAAAATTGGAGCTATTTGTGAAAACGATTCTATCTACTTTTTTTCTTATTTTAATCTTCACTGGCTGTGTGGCTATCAATCCACCCAAATATTCAGACTCGCTCTCAACCGTTCAAAAAGAGGCGATGCTCCAAGAGGCAAACGGACTTAACAATCAAGGGGTCAAAGCCTACCGCCAAGGTGATTATCAAAAGGCAATTCAATTTTATAACCAATCCATAGCCATAAAAGAGAAAATTTTAGGAGAAAACGACCTCAATACTGCTACCGGATACAATAACTTGGGTCTCGTCTATAAACGCATCGGAGAGCATACCAAAGCCTTAGCTTATATCTCACAGGCTCTCAAAATTCGTGAAAATATTTTGGGACGAAACGATACCCAAACAGCTGAAAGCTACAACAATCTCGGAACCCTTTACGCCACTATGGGCGATACCGACAGAGCCTTACAATATACGGAACAGACCGTCAAGATCAAAGAGGAGATTATCAGAAAAGAGAAGATTGATACGGCTGTCAGTTATAATAATATAGCCGTCATCTATGAAGAGGAGGGAGAATATGAACATGCGATGGGCAATTATCTCAAAGCCTTAACCCTCAATAAAGATATCTTTGGTTCTGATCACCCGATAACCCAAAGTAACTATAAGAATATCGCTATGCTCTACTATGCAATGGGGGACTATGCTAAAGCCAAAGAGTATGCCCAACTTATTAAAAAGGATATCGAAGAGATTGTTTTGGAACCAATTACGGTAGAGGGTAAATAATCCCTTCTAACCAATATCTACTGGTTCACTTTCGCCTTCTCTATATTCCTCAAATGTTCATTGTAGGAATCCGTAAAATCATGCACTCCATTTTTATTTTTCATAAAGTAGAGATAGTCGGTTTGAGCCGGCTGGATGGCGGCTTTGATTGCCGGGATGGAGACTGAGCAGACCGGGTAGGGTGGCAGTCCGGTGTTGAGGTAGGTGTTAAATCGGCTTTTATCGTTTTGGATTCGTTCCGGTGTGACTTTGACATGGGAGTATTGACCGTAATTGAGAGTTCCGTCCATCTGGAGCGGCATCTCTTTTTTGAGCCGGTTGTAGATGACCGAGGCGACGATCGGCATCTCTTCGTTATTGGCTGCCTCTTTTTGGATGATGGAGGCGATGATAAGATAACGTAACCACGCTTGGGTATTATAGGTTTTGAGAGACTCGTTTGATAGAGTCTGATAGCTTTTCTCTGTCTGCTGGGTTAAGAGACGGATCAGTTTTGCCTCATCGATATCTTTGGGAACGTGGTAGGTCTCCGGTAAGATACCCGCCTCGGGATAGGGGCTGGATAGGGTATAGTTGCCATCGAGTTTTTTATAATTAAGTCCGTATGTTTTGGCAATCTCTTCCAAAAAAATCGGGCGGGTCTCTCCCGGAATCAAGGTGACGACATTAAACGCTTCGGTGGCAGAGGTGAGTTTATAGAGAAAATCGATGCGGTTTAGCACTCCTTGACCGATTTTCAACTCCCCGCTTTTGGGATTGCCGATGGCGACCAGTAGATAGGTGTCGATCATGGAGAGTGGATAGCCCTCTTTTTGCAGATGTTTGATGGTATAAGTGACGGAACCTCTGGGAAGCTTAAGCGTCGGGTGTAAAACCGCTACTGGCATCGTGATATAGAAGCCCATGGCAGCGATGAGAATACCTAAAGTATTGGTCAGTGTTGTCAGATTGGTGATGAATGTTTTGATCGTGTTCATGCTAAAGATTATAGCAAAAAAATATGATATGATTATTCTATGCGAACGATTTTATTGATTTTATTTTCTCTTTTGTTTGTCGGGTGTGCTCAAAAGTCTCCTATTACCTGGGAGGCACGGATTATTCATCACCAGAATCAGCCGGTGAAATTGGCATATGATGAGTATGGTACCGAACACGATCAAACCATTCTCTTTCTCCATGGTTTTGGCGAGAGTAAACATACATGGCGTTTTTTGGTCAAAGATTTATCAAAAAAGTATCACTTGGTGATGCTGGATTTCAAAGGTTTTGGAGAATCACCTAAAATTGATGATGATGCTTACTCGGTCTATGATCAAGCCAAATATGTACAGCAGTTTATCGAAGAGAAAAATCTGCATCACCTCACGGTAGTCGGTCGCTCATTTGGCGGCGGGGTATCTCTGGTCATGGCTCTGATGCAAAAAGACAGACTCATGGAGCCGCGTATCGATAAAATTGTATTGATCAATAGTATGGCGTATAAACAACAGCTGCCTTCTATGATGCGATATCTCCAGCAGCCCATTATCGGGTATGTGGGAATTCATCTGCTGAGCAGTATATGGATCGCCAATGAGGCGTATCATTATGCTTTTTCGGATGATAGCTTGATCCCTCCTGAGAGTGTCGATTATGCGGCAAAAGTGATGCAGCAGCCGTTGGCAAAATATACCTATAAGAAAACGGTCGATGTTATTATTCCTGATGATATTTTAGAGATGCAGCGGCGTTATCGGGAGATCAGACTGCCGATTTTGATCTTGTGGGGGCGAGAAGATGTTTCGATCCCGGTACGATTTGCCCACCGTCTGCATCATGAACTCTTCAATAGTCAACTGATCATCTATCCTCACGTGGGACACATGCCGCAAGAGGAGATACCGCAGAAGGTGGTGCAGGGGATTGATGATTTTATGGAGGGAAAGCGGATTGAACATCCCTTCCCCAAAAGAATTTTACAAGAGAAACGGCATTAAGGAAGTGCATCCACCACATTAAAACTCAAAGGAGTCCAGTAACTCATCGTGATATTAGACTCTCTCAATCGATCACCGGTCCAGGTATTGCAGGTATGAAAGAGATTATAAATCTCATTCGATTGATAAAAAGCATCATCGGAACCATATCCGTAACGCAAAAAGATTGGTTTCTCTCCAAAAGCTCTGATGAGAGCATCTTCCAAGTTTAGGTATTGTTGAGTGGTTAGTTTGAGCTTTTTGATCTCATGGCTGTTATGCGGGATATAGGGAAAGTAGCTGACATGGATTACTGAGGGAGTATTGGTAAAGAGAGCTTTGAGTGCGGTAGAGGTTGGGATATCTGCCCACTGCGGGGTACTCAGATAGGTCTCTTGGTCACCCCAGCCGAAGGTGATATACCCTTGTCGGTTCTCTCTGATGATTTCAGAAAGCTGCTGTCTCCACGGCTGCGTGACTGTTTTTAAATCCAAAATGATGTCGCTATGCATGGCATTGTGGTAGAGATAGACGGTCTGATCCTGGGGCTTATGGGTCTCTATTTTTTTAGGAAAGAGTGCCAATAGTAATGCTACCAGTCCATAGATTAGTACTAGGGAGAAGAAAATAGCAACAAGATAGAGTAAAAATTTAGCAATGTTTTTCAAACAGTTCTCTTATGATTTAAAGTTATAAATAGGAAACTTCTATGTCAAAGAGAATACTCCTACGCCATGCAAACGCAAGCGTCCATTTCATGGATTGAGTGCATAGCTTCTCGCACTCTCTTTGACATAGAAGTTTTTAGAAGTTCCCAATAGATATTCATGAATTGTTAATAGTTATGGGTTATAATAACATAATTTATTAAAAATTTAAGGAATATCAATGAACATAAAAGTTGTCTGTCCACACTGTGCCAAAGTTAATAAGATACCCAAAAAAGAGAGTTATGCCAAAGCAAACTGTGGATATTGCAAAAACTCACTCCTCGACTCTAAGCCGATAGAGGTGGATAAATCTGACCTGCTTCATGTACTGGTCAACAGTGAGATTCCGGTTGTGGTTGATTTCTGGGCACCGTGGTGTGGTCCGTGTCGTATGATGGCACCGGCATTTGAAGAGGCAGCATTGTCAATTCCGCTTCAAGCACAATTTTTAAAAGTCAATACGGAAGAGTACCAAGATTTGGGAGCACTCTATGGGATTCAGAGTATTCCAACCATGTTGATTTTCAAAGGAACTAAAGAGATTGACCGAGTATCCGGAGCGATGAGTGCGAATCAAATCGTCGGGTGGGTGAAACAATATACCTAATACTTTGTACGATCGCTGTATAATAAAGAATTGAATATATTTATAGTGAGGAGCATTTAATGCCAAAAGGAAAAATATTATTATTGGAAGATGACGCGAATCTAAATGATACGGTAACTGATTTTTTGGAAGATCAAGGGTATGTGGTGGAGAGTGCCTATGATGGATTTGAAGCACAAGATCGACTCTATGAAAGTAAGTTTGATTTGCTGCTTTTGGATGTTAATACACCGGGAATTGATGGATTTACTCTTTTGAAAGAGGCACGCCAAAACGGGGTATCGGCACCAACGATTTTTATAACCTCATTGGACGGTATCGAGGATTTGGAAAAAGGATTTGAGAGCGGGTGTGACGATTATATCCGTAAGCCGTTTGTTCTCAAAGAGTTGGCGATTCGTATCGATACCCTGTTGCGGCGAGGCTTTTTTCACAAAGCATCCAATATGATCGAGATCGATAAAGGGATTGAGTATAATACCAAATCCAATGAGTTGGTTGTTAACGGAGAGGCTCAGACATTGGGGAATAAGGAGTCGGCACTCTTTAAACTCTTTATGAAGCATCCCAATGAGGTGATTGCCCATGAGCGAATCTATAAAGAGTTATGGGATTTTGATGAGGAGCCAAGCGATACCGCACTGAGAACCTACATCAAAAATATACGGAAAATAATCGGTAAAGATAGAATTGTTAGTATCAAAAAGCAGGGATACAAGTTTACTTCGTAGTAGCGAAAAACAGTCCCTTACTCGATTCCTTAGCCTCTATATCTTTCTGGTTATTATCTTGGTGGTACTGCTCAGTACCTTTTATTACCAGAGCCAAGAGCAGTTGATGCTTTCCAATCAACGTACCATTCTCTCGGCTTATGCCGATAAGCAGGTCAAAAACCTTAAAATCCTACACCACTATTTCCCAACACGAAGCGAATATCCGCGTGATCAACACTATGAAAGTGCGATCTATGATATCGAGCGGGTATTGATCTTCTCGACACTGAAACATCCGACGATTGATTTTGAACATGAAATTTATCGAACCGGAAACAAGATTCACTTTATGCGGTATCTGGATGAGTATTATCTGGGAGCCAAATATCTCTTTATCGAGATTGATGAGGATCGCGACTGGTATCGGGAGACTTTGATCCAAATCGTGGTGTTGGGCGGGGTGACCATTTTTATACTGGGAATCTTCGGTCTTTTCTTTGTGCGGCTCTTTTTGCGTCCGATGCGCCAATCAATTGAACTGCTGGATAACTTTATCAAAGACACAACCCATGAACTCAATACCCCGATTTCGGCGATCTTAGCGAATGTCGAGATGATGGATCAGAGCATTATGGCTCCGAGAAATCTCAAAAAGCTTTCCCGTATCAATGTGGCGGCTAAAACGGTTTCGCATCTCTACCAAGATTTGACCTATCTGGTGTTGGGACATCAGACTCAAAGCCATGATGAATGGGTTGATCTGCAGGAGTTAATCAAATCACGGGTTGAATATTTTACTGTATTGGCACACTCTAAACATATCGGTTTTGAACTCCAGTTAGAAAAGAAAAAAATCTTTATGGATTCGGCAAAAATTGCCCGGGTTATCGATAATCTCATCTCCAATGCGATCAAATACAATAAGCGTTACGGTAAAATCAAGATTCTATTGACAGAAGAGTACTTTATGGTTGCCGATACCGGTATCGGGATTGAAAAAGAGAAAATTCCTGGTATGTTTGATCGCTATAGCCGCTTTAATGAGAGTGAGGGAGGATTCGGTATCGGACTCAATATTGTCAAAAATATTATCGAAGAGTATCATTGTGATATCGAAGTCGATTCGGTGGTGAATCAAGGGACGACCATTACCGTTTATTTTAATCAAGGAGCAAAACGTGTATAAAAAAGCCGGTTTGATATTTCTCTTGTCGATGGCTCTCTATGGCGAAAATCAATGGATGACCGACAAAGAGGCGATAGAGAGCAGTGATGTCTATATGCGTAACTGTATCCCGTGTCATGAATATCTTCCTTCTACTTTAGAGCGGATGTTTATGTCTTATCTCAAAGTCTATAGCGGAGAGTTTACCGTCAAAGAGTCACTCAAAGCCTATTTACGAAATCCCGATCGAGATATGTCAGTGATGTCTGAGCTTTTCTTGGATCGTTTTGGTATTAAATACAAGACCGATTTGAGTGAGCAAGAGTTGGAAGAGGCGGTCAATATCTATTGGAATAAATTTAATGTCCGTAACAAACTCAAATAGGCAAACACAAGGGATTGCCCCTACTAAGTATATTTTCGCTACAATTCGCTTCATTCAAGGGAACTGCTAAAAACCTTTTATACTATTCCAAAGAGAGTGCGAGAAGCCATGCACTCAATCCATGAAATGGACGCTTGCGTTTGTATGGCGTAAGAGTACTTAGTAGTTTTTAGAGGTTTCCTTAATTAAATTAAACTCATTTGTTTAAGGGAACTACTATTATGTCTTGTCATAAATCATATATTACAACACCTATCTATTATGTCAACGATGTGGCACACATTGGACACGCCTATACTACTATTATTGCCGATACGTTGGCACGTTATGCACGATTGATCGGGCAAGAGACTTTCTTCTTGACCGGAACGGACGAACATGGTCAGAAGATTGAAGAGTCCGCCAAGAAAAAAGGCAAAGATATCAAAGCCTATGCCGATGAGATTTCTGCATCGTTTAGAAACTTATGGGATGAGTTTGATATCTCCTACGATAAGTTTATCCGAACCACCGATGAAGATCACAAGACCGGTGTACAAAAAGCATTCAGTACGATGTATGAAAAAGGGGATATCTATAAAGATAAATACCAAGGACACTACTGTATCTCGTGTGAGACTTTCTTCCCTGAATTGCAGTTGGTAGATGGGGAGTATTGCCCCGATTGTGGCAAGAGTACGACGATTGTTGAAGAGGAGAGCTACTTCTTTAGACTCTCAGCCTATGAAGAGAAGTTATTAAACTGGTACAAAGAGTATCCGGAGTGTATCCTGCCAAAGAGTAAACGGAATGAGGTGATCCGCTTTGTCGAAGGGGGACTCAATGATCTGTCGATTACCCGAACCAGTTTTGATTGGGGGGTGAAACTGCCGGAGCAGTTCAATGACCCTAAACATGTGATGTATGTCTGGCTGGATGCCTTGATGAACTATGTAACGGCATTGGGATACGGAACCGATGAGAAAAATATGGATTTCTGGCCGGCACGGGTTCACCTAATCGGTAAAGATATCCTCCGATTCCACGCGATCTATTGGCCGGCATTTTTGATGAGTTTGAATTTGCCGCTTCCGAAGCATATCGGAGTGCATGGTTGGTGGACACGAAACGGCGAGAAGATGAGTAAATCGAAAGGCAATGTGGTCAATCCCAAAGAGGTTGCCGATGCCTACGGTTTGGAGAATTTCCGATACTTCATGCTGCGTGAAGTACCGTTCGGTGGAGACGGTGACTTCTCTCAAAATGCTCTGATTGACCGTATCAATTCTGATCTAGGAAATGATCTTGGTAACCTTTTGAACCGATTGATCGGGATGAGCGGCAAGTATTTTGAAGGGCGGGTTGAGTGTGACAAAGTGGCTCAATACTATCAGGCTGAACTCGATGAAGTCAACTTATCCATAGATAGATTGGAGCCTTTCCTTTTTGAACTACAGATACATAGGTATCTAGAAGAGCTTTGGAGACCGCTGGGCATTGCCAATAAAGCAATCGACAAATATCAACCGTGGCTGATGATCAAAGAGGGAAAAGTCGAAGAGACGATGGCACTCAATGGTTTGATCGCCATGATCTTGGCACAAGTTTCGTTGATGCTGCACGCCGTCATGCCTAAAACCACACAAGTGATTGCCAAAGCTCTCGGTTTTGAGATCACGCCAGAGAGATTTGAAGCGATCATCCGAAACGGAGCGATGTTGGAGCCGTTTACCACGGAGCGTCGTGATCCGCTCTTCCCACGTGTCGAAGAGCCGCTTTTGGCAGAGAAGAAGGTGGTAGAAGAGGAGCCAAAACCGCCAAAGAAAGCTCCCAAAGTGGAGGTGAAAAAAGAGGAAGGGATTTCTCTCATCGGCATCGATCAATTCTTCCAAACTTCCCTCAAAGTTGGAACCATTATTCAAGCTGAAGCGGTTGCCAAAAGCGATAAGCTGTTGCTCCTTCAGGTCGATTTAGGTGAAGCTCAACCGCGTCAAGTGGTTGCCGGGATTAAAGAATGGTACACTCCTGAGGAGTTGGTCGGAACGCAAGTGTGTGTCGTTGCCAATCTCAAACCGGCTAAATTGATGGGGATGAAGAGTGAGGGGATGCTATTAGCCGCCAAAGATGGTGATGGACTCTGTTTGATCCGTCCGGAAAAACCAAAAGCCATTGGTACGCCAATTAAATAGGAGCGTCATGAAAATAGAAGATTTACTCAATCTCACCTCTGGAAATTTGATTTCGGAACCCACCGTAACGGCAGTCAATTCTGTCTCGGTATATCCGTCAAAAATCGAAGTGGGAGACCTCTTTATCTCAGACAGTCCCGAAGAGATTGCTGCAGCGTTGGAGAAGGGAGCCTATGCGATTATCTTTTCTGATCCGGCGGTGAAGATTACCGACAGTGAAGTGGCTTGGATACAGGTCGATGATATTCAAAAGGCAGCATTTCGGCTCATTCGTTATGTGTTGATCAGCCGGGAGGCAAGTTTCTATCTCTTTAGCGAGCATGAACTCTCTTTCTTCAAAATGGTTGTAACTCAAAAGGGCAATATCGAGATTCTTCCGAATGATTGGCGAAAGATGTTTGAGAAGATTCTCAACTCGTCGCTCAAAATGTTTATCGGAACCAATGAACCTTTGATGAAGATGATCAAACCGGATGTAGCGACGATGAACAAAGAGGCAAGCTGCGAGATTATCTCCGATACGCTCTTTAGAACCACCTTTAAGATCAATGGATATATCTATCAAGAGAAAGAGATTGCACCGTTTCATGTCGATTATCTTCAGCGTATCGCAGAGTTTTGTGATAAGCATGATATCCCTTATGATTTTGATCGGGTGAAATATACGAAGCACTTTACCCCGGTCTTCATTGATGGCTTTTTAAATGTCATGAAACCGAGTAAAAGTGACAAAGTCGCTATCTTTACCGACAATCTTTGGGATATCTATGAAGCCCGAGAGTATGTCCGCTATAATGGGGCATGGGTTAAAACAGTGGTATTAACGCCGCCGAAGACCAAAGTCGAGGGGGTAGATCGACCGGAGTGGTACGAAGATGTCGATGAGGCTCGGGAGATATTGAAAAATGCTTATTATAACTACGCGTTTGTTTATGCTCTGGATCGATCGATGTTGCCGAAGATCAAAGAGGAGTATTCTCTTTTTTAGAAAGAGAACCTCTCTTTGGAATAGTTTAAAAAGTAAGTTAGGAAGATGAAACGAATCGGTTTACTGTTTATACTTTTATTGAGTCTTTTGAATGCTGAGTCCAACGTGGATGTCAGTAAAATTTACGGACGGATACAATTTGTAGATGCTTTTCCTGATTATAAGGTTGAAGTGGTAACGGCATTTCCGGATTTGCGGGTTCAGAAAGTCGATGCCTTTGCCGATCGCCCCGGCAAATGGCAGATCGTAGACAGTTTCCCCGATTTCAAGATTCAGATTGTAAAAAACTTCGGAGATTTCAAAATCCAATACGTGGATGCTTTCCCCGGAGTTAAATAGGGTACAATAATTGCACCACTATAAGATTATTGCGGTTTATAATCCTCAATAACCTCCCAAGGCAACCCTTGCTTATTTAGTTCCTCCATAAATGGATCCGGATCGAGTTGCTCCATATTGAAGACTCCTTTACCGCTCCAGATACCCTCTAGCATCAGTTTTGCTCCGATCATAGCTGGAACACCGGTGGTATAGCTTACCCCTTGGCTCATTACTTCGGCGTAGCACTCCTCATGGTCTTTGACTTGATAGATATAGACGCTCTTCTCTTGTCCATCTTTGATCCCTTTGGCGTAAATACCGATATTGGTTTTGCCTTTGGTTCTAGGGCCTAGACTTGCCGGATCGGGGAGTAGGGTTTTGAGGAACTGAATCGGGACGATTTTGCATCCGTTGTGTTCTACCTCTTCGATACCGAGCATTCCGACGTTTTCCAGACACTTCATGTGGGTGAGGTAGCTCTGTCCGAAGGTCATAAAGAATCGGATTCTTTTCAGTCCCTTGATATGTTTGACCAAGCTCTCCATCTCTTCGTGGTAGAGCAGGTAGCTGTCTTTTGGACCGACCTCTGGATAGTCCCAGACCTGCATAATCTCCATCGGTTCGGTTTCGACCCACTCTCCGTTTTCCCAATATCGTCCTTTGGCAGAAACCTCTCTTAGGTTGATCTCCGGGTTGAAGTTGGTGGCAAACGGATAGCCGTGATCACCTGCATTACAGTCCAAGATATCGATGGTGTAGATCTCGTCAAAGTAGTGTTTTTGAGCATAAGCACAGAAGATATTGGTCGCTCCCGGGTCAAATCCGCTTCCGAGCAGTCCCATGATATCAGCCTCTTTGAACTGTCCGTCTCTTGCCCACTGCTCTTTATATTCAAATTTCGCGGTATCTGGGTGTTCGTAGTTGGCGGTATCGAGATAATCAATACCACACGCACTACAGGCATCCATAATGGTCAAATCTTGGTATGGCAGTGCCACATTGATAACAATATTAGGTTGAAGCTCTTTGAAGTAGGCAATCATCTCGTCTACATTATCGGCATCCAGCTGTTTGGTTTGAATGGCTACCCCGACTTTGGCTTTGACATTCTGGGCAATCTCATCACATTTGCTGACGGTTCGACTCGCTAGGGTAATCTCACCGAACACATCCGCATTCATAGCGCATTTGAAGGCAACGACATTACCCACACCGCCCGCACCGATAATAAGTGTTTTTCTTGACATAGGGCTTTCCTTAAAATTTTTAGGGAAATTTTAGCACAATTTTACAAGAAGTTCCAACTTTTGTTATCGTTTTATTGCTCTTGTTTTATTGATTTTCCTGGTTACTTTTTCTCATTTTCATATACCATAGAAAAAGTGGAATAATGAAAGTGGCAAAGAGCCATTTGTATTCGCTTTTGAAAAAGTTTATCACTTGTTCTAAGAATGAGAGATTGTTGACGACAATAATCTCATCAAAGGTACGCACACGATTTTTTCCGTTGGGGGAAATGGCGGTAACAACCAAATTGAGATTCTGTTCTCCAATTTTATTGGCAGTGATATCCCATTTCCATTCGGTGGTTTCAAGTTTAGACAGAAACTGTGTCTCCGGCGTAATGGATTTGATGGTAAAGGCAGAACCGGTTAACTTCACCTCAATTTTTTCTGAGACTAAAATATCACGCCGGGAAAGATTGGTCGTATCTCTAAACTCGGCTTCTAGCTCTTCAAAGGTTTTATTGAGGTCTATAACCAGCTTGACAGTTTCAGTTTTGTCGATAAGCATCTCATACGGAGGGTCAAATACCATTTTGGCTTTTTCGAGGGTTTCTATAAAGGCATCATTCCCAAACTCGGATGTCGATTTAGCAATAAGTGTGCTTCCAAGAGACTTGGGACGTTCACTCATTTTTACTGTCGGAGCCGGTTGAGGCGGTTCTGCTCCGGCATTGTCATGGATATCACTCGCACCGGTCATATTTAAATCAGAATTTTCATTTGACCCTTGACAACCTAAAAGAAAAAACAGTGAAATCAGCAAGAGAATAATTTTGGAACGCATTATGATAAATCTCCCTTTCCATTTATTAACTATAATATATCAGAAAAACGATTTAATCAGGATTATGCAATCCTTAGCATAATCCGGGTTTAACTGCGTTATACTATAATTTTAGATGTAGAATTAGAATAAAATTAGGGGTAAGAATACAATGAATATAAAACTAAATTGTGATATGGGTGAAAGTTTCGGTATCTATCAGATGGGTTTGGATGAGGCAATTATGCCCTATATCGATATGGCAAATCTGGCGTGTGGTTTCCACGCTTCCGATCCGGTGACGATGCATCGTGCGATTTCGCAAGCCAAAGAGCAGAGAGTGAAGATCGGAGCTCATCCTTCTTATCCTGATTTGGTCGGTTTCGGTCGGCGTGAGATGCTCTGTACGAGTGAAGAGATTGTGGCGTTTATGCTCTATCAGATCGGTGCATTGGCGGCTTTGTGTCAGAGTTACGGTATGAAAATCCACTATGTCAAACCTCACGGAGCATTGTATAACACCATGATGCAAAATGAAGTTGTTTTCCGTGCGATAGCCAAAGCGATAGCCAAATATGATCGCGATATCAAACTCATGATCCTCTCCTCTCCTAAAAATGATCACTACGCAATGTTGGCTCATAAATATGGTGTAGATCTGATCTATGAAGTGTTTGCCGATCGAGCCTATACCGATGAAGGGTTTTTGGTCTCACGCCAAGAGCAAGAGGCGGTGATCCATAATCAGAATGACGTATTGAATCGTGCGAAGCTGCTCTTTGAAGAGGGGATGATTGAAACGATTAACGGTAAGAAAATACCGCTGAAAGCCGATACCATCTGTGTACATGGAGATAATGCTGCCGCTTTAGAGTTGATCAAAGTCTTACACCAATTAAGCCATGAATATTCGTATCGTCTCTACTGATTCGGTTATGCTCTATTTTGAGCCGATTATCTCTGAAGCGGTATTGGATCAGGTGCAGCGGGCGTATCAGAGACTCAAAAAATTGGATGGCATTATTGATTTAACTCCTTCATATAATTCTATATTAATTCATTATGATATTCATATCTATAGCTATCAAACCATTCAGAATACTGTAAAAATGGCGTTAAAAGATCATAGAGAGATCACACAACGGCAAAAGGCTAAACTCATTACTATTCCTACACAGTATGATGAAAAACACGGTATAGATTTATCTCGTGTGGCACAACATAATCAGCTGACTATCGAGGAGGTCATCCAACTTCATACGGAGACTATCTATCGTGTTTATGCTATCGGTTTTATGGTTGGTTTTGCCTATCTCGCCGCCGTCAATCCCAAAATCGCCACCCCAAGACTCAGTACACCCCGAGCCAAAGTCCCCAAAGGCAGTGTTGCCATCGCTGATAGTCAAACCGCCATCTATCCGCAAAACTCTGCGGGAGGATGGAATATTATCGGCTATACGGAGTTTGAGGATTTTGAGCGGTTTACGGTTGGGGATCAGGTTCAATTCATTAGCGTGTAGGGTATAGATACAGAACGACTGGCTAAATCGATAGGGTAGTGCCGTTCTTGACAAAGTTTTTGAGCATATTGTTGAATCCGCCCTTCTTTCAAATGCGTTAAATAGACATAATCTCTTCTATTTTTGGCAGATTGGTCAAGATATTTCAACTCTATGAATTGTCCAATAATGGTATCCACCATATCCATTACGGAAGAGACTTTTACAATCTCACACCGAGCATAACGTTCCATGGGGAAAGAGACTTCGGCAACCCCTCCGCCGACGATCGCGATTTGTGCGTTATGTTCCATATTTTGCTCACTTAATGAATCAGTGATGAGAGGATGTCTTCAAAATGGTCAACAACCATTTCCGGATGGTAGGTAGCGATATCTTCACCATAGTTATAGCCGTAAGTCAGACCGATACTCTGCATCTCACAAGCTTTGGCTGCCAAAATATCATTGCGTGAATCGCCGACCATAACCGACTCTTTTACCTCGATACCCAACTCTTGGCAGATATGAAGCAATGGCAGCGGATTGGGTTTTTTCTCCAATAGAGAGTCTCCGCCCAAATGATATTCAAAGTAGCTATCCAGTTCTAATGCTTGGAGAATCGGCTGCACAAAGCGAGACGGTTTATTGGTAACAATCGCTAGGCGGTAACCGTGTTGTCGGAGAGCTTGCAGCGTTGAGGGGACATGGGGATAGGGGTAAGTATCTCGTACCAAATTTTGGGAATAGGACTCAAAAAAAATCGGCAAAGCCTCTTGGACTAAATGTTGATCGAGTGCGGGATCAACCTCTCGTTGACCAGATAAAGCACGTTTGACCAGCATCTCTGCTCCATTTCCGACCCAATAGTGAATGGTATCGGTGCTGAACGTCTCTCGCCCCAGTTTGGTTAACATATGATTGATGGCTAATGCTAAATCGGGAGAGCTATTGATCAGCGTCCCGTCAAGATCAAACAAAATAGCTTTTTTGTTGAGAAATTTCAAGTTTTCAACCTTTGATAGTTAAGATATTGTTCAAAGGCTCAAAATATAACGTA
>JACXUN010000306.1 GCA_014763905.1 Campylobacterales bacterium | reverse complement strand
TCTTCAAAAAATAAAATTCTTGAACT
This sequence comes from Campylobacterales bacterium, assembly GCA_014763905.1. Classification (GTDB taxonomy): domain Bacteria; phylum Campylobacterota; class Campylobacteria; order Campylobacterales; family Sulfurovaceae; genus UBA1140. Next base: position 1,469 of record JACXUN010000306.1, on the reverse strand, counting down.
AGCTACGGCTAGTCCTGCGAATTTTGATTTTTCAAATCTTACCTATTTTTAGGCTTCTGTGACTATGATATCCTATCGAACTCAGGTTTTTACAAAAAAGGAGACTTTATGGGGAAGCTTAACTCAAAGCTTGGTATTTTTACGACCGCCGTTGTGTTGGTATTGATTTTAGTATTGGTAAATAACTCTGATAAGCTGCCGATAGAAGGACCGGCAATTATGAACCCCGATTATGTGAACTATTATAAAAAAGCGTGTGATTATCAAGATAAAGATGCCTGTTTCGATCTGGGGTATATCTATCAACACGGCAAAGGTGAACTCTCTGTCAATCCCTCTAAAGCGGTAAATTTTTATACATTGGCTTGTGATCTGGATCATGCCGCGGGGTGTAATAATCTTGCCTATCTCTATAATGTCGGAGAGGGTGTGGACGAAAATAATGTCACGGCGTTTCAGTATTATAAAAAAGCGTGTGATTTGGGAGACAATCAAGGCTGCTATAATCTCGGTGCGGTCTACTATCGAGGAGAGGGAACAACACGAAGCCGTTACCGTGCGGCTCAGCTTTTCCGAAAAGCGTGTGAGAATAGTATCGGTGAAGCGTGTAATGATTTAGCCTATATGTATGCTCACGGTATCCATGTGAGGGCAAACTCTTTAGAAGCGATTTCACTCTATTCGGATGCCTGTGATTATGGAGAGGCTTCTGGGTGCAGCAATCTTGGGAATATGTATGAAACCGGTGAGTTAGGTGTGCCACAAGATGATATGAAGGCAGAGAGGTACTATTCCAGAGCTTGTGATATGAATGATCAGTATAGTTGTGAAAAATTGGGTAATGTCTATGGTCGGCAAATTCAACAGATCACCTCTCAAAAAGATTATGATATTGCGAAAAAAGCCTGTGATTATGGGAATGCCGTTAGCTGTTATAAATTGGGTGAGATCTATTTTACTAAAAATAAAATTATCAAACAAGATAAATATGAAGGAATGCGGTACTTTGAGAGGGCTTGTGATTTAGGACAGAGTAGCAGTTGTAGAAAATTGGGGGATATCCATAGAGGAGAGAATTAGGAAGAACAGCTCAGTTTATTGTTCTTGAACGCTCCCGGGGTCGCTTCCGCCCATCGTGCATACTCCGGATGCTCGGCATAAGGATTGTGGGCGATTTTAAAGAGATCATTCATCAGCGAAAAATCTTTTTGATACGCCGCATCAATCGCCTCTTGCAGCATATAATTTTTGAGGACATATTTTGGATTGGTTTTTAGCATTTGGGTGTGACGCTCCTCTTGGCTGCTTGTATTAACCTGAGTTCGACGGAGTATTATAGTCACAGTTTTACGAGGTTTTTCATAGGTAAGGCATATTTTTGCAGGACTAGCTAAAGCTAATTCAAAAAAATCTAACGCAGTCTATGGGAAACCTCGTAAAACCCGAGGGGAAGCCTAAAAATAGGCAAT
>JACXUN010000079.1 GCA_014763905.1 Campylobacterales bacterium | reverse complement strand
TGAGGATTCTTGATCTCGTATTATAGCTAAATTTAAAATGGGTATAATTCCACCGTATAATTCAAAAAAAATTGACAGTAGGAAAATAATGCAACAGAGAGTAAGAGTACTAATTGATTGCGAAGATGCCAAAGGATTGGTCTACAAAATTTCCAAAGTCTTCTACGACCGCGATCTCAATATCGATAACAACCGTGAATTTGTTGATAAAGAGCAAGGCAAGTTTTTTATGCGTTCGGTGGTCTCAGGGAAGTTTGATAGAGCCGAATTGACCGCCGCACTCCAAGCGGTGATCCCGGAGACGGCAAATCTACAAGTGATCGAACCGACCCGGAAAAAGATCGTCATCCTAGCGACCAAAGAGTCTCATGCACTGGGAGATATCTTGATCCGGCATGAGGCGGGAGAGTTGGATGCCAATATCGAAGCGGTCATTGCCAATCACGACAGCCTAGAGGGTTTAGTGAGACGGTTTGATATCCCATTTTTTCATGTGAGTGCTGAGGGGATGAGCCGTGAGGTGCATGAAGAGTTGGTGATGAAACTCATTGATGAACAGGAGTTCGACTATATCGTCTTAGCCAAATATATGCGTATCCTCACCCCAAAATTTGTGGCACACTATCCGTTACGCATTATCAATATCCACCACTCCTTCCTCCCCGCCTTTATCGGAGCCAATCCGTATAAACAGGCACACGAACGAGGAGTCAAGATTATCGGAGCAACGGCTCACTTCGTCACCGATGATCTCGATGAAGGACCGATTATCGCCCAAGATGTCATCCCGGTCAATCACAGAATGGACTGGAAGTCGATGCAGCGAGCCGGACGGGATGTCGAGAAGATCGTGCTTTCGAGAGCATTGAGTATTGTGCTGAATGATCGGGTGTTTGTTTATAATAATAAAACCATCGTATTCTAGTAAAGACTAAGTTGATTTTGAAGATGGTGGAGGCGACGGGAATTGAACCCGTGTCCTAAAATAGATAGAAAAATGACTCTACATGCTTAGATGCTATCGTTAATTCTCATCTTGCTTTGCACAACAGCCCAAGCTCCACAAGACCAGCTAAAGGATTCATACGCTGACATAGCTTTCAGCGTATATAGTCATCAGATGTGATACTTCAAAATCCCTCTAAGATGACACTCAAGGGCGAAGCAGTCCACCGCTAAGCGGGGTTAAAACTTACGCTGCGTGAGCGTAAGCTGGACGATAATCTGTATTGTTTGCGTTTATTCGCGATGGGCCGCGTAACGGAATTGCCCAGTCCGACATGCACATAATCCCGACTACTCCAGTCGAAACCAAGTCACCCCCATACACTCGTAGATAATGTGGAATCATTACCTACAGAGGAAATTTCATTATAACATGAAATTTTGTTTGTGTCAAGAGAGCATACGATTAATTTTTTCATTAATATCTTCAAGTTCCATATTAATCAAATCACTATCTTCTTTTAGTTTTAAAATCTCTTCCTCTTTTAGTGCCAATTGTGCCTTAAGTTCATTGTTTTCACTATAAACTTGATTAAATTTTTCAATAACCAAAGTGATTTTTTTACTGAGTTCTTCCAATGCAGTTGGGTTGCTCATCTCTTCTCCATTATTTAAGTTTAAATAAATATATTAACATAATTTTTAGCGGGTTTTATCAAAAAGAGTTATTCGTTGATTTTTTCTTTGATCTCTTTGGCTAATGCCGCCACTTTGTGAATTTTTTGCACATTAGACAAATATTCATCCAACAATACATTGACAAAGGTAGAACCGACAATCACCCCGTCAACCCCTTTGACTTTCTCTTTGGCAGTCTTTTCATTCACGCCAAACCCGACATAGACCGGGGTATCGGTAAAGGTTTTGATATCATTCACGATCGGCTGGAGATCTTCTTGCTGCTTCGCTCCCGTTATCCCGGCATAGGCAACCAGGTAGATAAACTTCTTGGCATCGGTGACGATTTGTTCTATCCGCTCTTTGCTATCGGTCGGAGCGATAAAATCGATCAGATTTAGTCCGGCTTTTTCAATGATCGGTTTATAAGGTTGAGCCTCTTCAAACGGCAAATCAGGGATGATAAATCCATTCACCCCGCTCTTTTGAGCCTCTTCGATAAAGAGATCGACTCCTTTATGATAAAAAGGATTGAAATATCCCATCCAGAGTGTATCGATATGCGGAGCGATCTTGGCAGAGACATCAAAAAGCTGCTGAATTTTAAATCCGTTTTGCAACGCTTTGAGATTCGCCGTTTCGATAACCAAACCATCGGCAACCGGATCAGAGAAAGGAATACCCAACTCTAATGTATCAACACCGGCTTCTCCTAAGGCGAGTGCCATATCTACTGTAAATTCTAAAGAGGGATACCCTGTCGTAATATAGGCTACTAAATGTTTCAATCTTAACTCTTTTGTAAAAAATTGATGGTATTATACACTTTTTTGATAAAATTCCTAAAAATTTGATTTCTTGTAAGACGCTATACTCAACGACAAATCCTCCCCTTGGTCTGAGCATTTCGCATAACGTCTTACAAGAAATCAAATTTATATTAAGGTAATAAACAATGAGTATTCATACCGAAAATGTTGCAAAGAAAGTAACACTCAGTACCATTGCCAAGATGAAAGGGGTAGAGCCGATCACGATGGTCACCGCTTATGATGCCCTCTTTGCCAAGTTGTTTGACGGTCAGGTCGATATGATTTTAGTCGGTGACAGTCTCAATATGAGCTTCTTGGGTAAGGAAGATACGCTATCTGCGACTATGGATCAGATGATCTATCATACGCAAGCGGTCTGCAACGGAGCGTCATTGCCGTTGATTGTTTTGGATATGCCGTTTGGCTCTTATATCAATGAAGAAACTGCCATCCGCAATGCTACCCGAGCCTACCAAGAGACCAATGCCCAAGCGGTAAAGATCGAAGGGGGAAAAGAGCGAGCCTATATCGTCAAAGCGTTAACGCAAAACTCCATCGCCGTACTGGGACATATTGGACTCATGCCGCAGTTTTTACGCAGTGACGGCGGATATAAAATCCGCGGAAAAGATCAAGCCGATATCGATCGACTCATCGAAGATGCCCAAGCCTTGGAGGCAGCCGGAGCCTTTGCCATCGTCGTAGAAGGAGTTAAAAGTGAAGCCGCCAAAGCGATTACCGAAGCGGTCTCTATCCCGACTATCGGAATCGGTGCCGGTGTCGATACTGATGGGCAAGTATTGGTCTGGAGTGATATGTTCGGTTTCTTTGAGGCATTCAAACCAAAATTTGTGAAGCAGTATTGCAATGGAGCCACACTTATCCGTGAAAGCTTATCGCACTACACCCAAGAGGTGAAAAACCGACAATTCCCAAGCGAGGAGTTTACCTATTAAGTGAAGAGTGAAAAACTAACCGTGAAAAATGTCACGCGACAGCTTAAAAATTTGGACTGGTAATGGTAGAACGTATAGTAGATATAGAAAAATTTGATCTGGAACAAAATGTGGAACTCTCTTTGCGTCCTACCTCATGGGAAGAGTATATCGGACAAGAACAGATCAAAAAAAATCTCAAAGTCTTTATCGAAGCAAGTCTCAAACGGGAAGAGGCTCTGGATCATATCCTATTCTTTGGTCCTCCGGGATTAGGAAAAACTACCATTGCCAATCTCATTGCCATTCAGATGAATGCTCAGATCAAAACGACCGCCGCTCCTATGATCGAAAAATCGGGTGATCTCGCCGCTATATTGACCAATATCGAAGAGGGCGATATCCTCTTTATCGATGAGATTCACCGAATGACCCCGGCAATAGAAGAGATACTCTATTCGGCGATGGAGGATTTCCGACTCGATATTATTATCGGTTCAGGTCCGGCAGCACAGACTGTCAAAATCGATCTGCCACGTTTTACACTCATCGGAGCCACAACCCGTGCCGGAATGCTCTCTCATCCGCTTCGCGAACGATTTGGAATGCACTTCCGTATGCAGTTCTATACCCCAGAAGAGTTAGGGGAGATCGTTCGTCTCGCTTCGATCAAGCTCAATAAACGCACCCAGCAAAATGCTGCTTATGAGATCGCCAAACGCAGCCGCGGGACACCCCGTTTGGCTCTGCGGCTGCTGCGTCGGGTTCGTGACTTTGCGGAAGTCGCCAATGAAAATGAGATTACTCTCACGACCACACAGTTCGGACTCAATCAACTCGGTGTCAATGAGATAGGCTTCGATGAAGAGGATATCCGCCTGCTGGAACTGCTCATCTCGGCAAAAGGTCGCCCGATGGGGTTGAGTACCATTGCGGCGGCTCTCAGTGAAGATGAGGGAACCATCGAAGATGTTTTGGAGCCTTATCTGCTTGCCAATGGTTATATCGAACGGACGGCACGAGGGCGTATCGCCACTGCCAAATCATACGAACATTTCAAACTTACACCTTATACAAAAGATACCCTGCTATGAGAAAAACCGACTCAATTATTGCCATTCTCTTTGCGTTGGCGGTATTTGGAGCGTATACTATCTATCAATCCTTTTTACTCTCGATGATAGTTGCTCTCCTCCTCGCCATGGCAACCACCAATATGCACCAATATTTTTCCAAACGCATCGATTCCGAGTTCTTCTCCGCTTTACTTTTAACTTTTTTGCTGTTTGTGATTCTGTTTGTACCGATTATCTATATCGCAACCATTGGCGTACACTATCTGACTGCACTAGACAGTGAGATTATTACCAATACCACTGTGAAACTTTCTACACTAGCAGACGGTATCCCCATTTTGGATGAGTGGTTTGAGGAGAATATCAATAACGAAAAAATTTTAGAGACCATCAAAACCTCAACCGATACCATTACCAAAGCCGGAAGCAAAGGGTTTGGATTTATCAAAAATGTCTTTTTGGTGATTGTTTTCTTTTTTATTCTCAATCTATACGGCGAAAAACTTTTTCTTATCATTCGTGATCTGCTTCCAATGCGAGACGAGGAGGGCAATAAAGTACTCTCAGACATCTCTTCCACGATGGAGATTGTCTTCTACTCCATTATTGTTACCGCGATTTTTGAAGGAATACTGTTTGGCATGATGGTTAGTTTTTTTGGTTTTGACGGCTTACTTTTTGGAATGCTTTATGGATTTGCGTCACTGATTCCGATCGTAGGTGGAGCCATCCTTTGGATTCCGGTATCTCTCTTTGCATGGAATACGCTCAATGCGAACGCTGCGATCTTTATCGCTGCCTACTCGATAATTGTTATTTCGATTATTGCTGATACCTTTATCAAACCAATGATTATCAAATATATCAAAGAGGAGGTACTGCACAGTACAGTTCAGATTAATGAACTTTTGATCTTTTTCTCAATCTTAGCCGGTATGAGTAGTTACGGTTTTTGGGGGATGATATTAGGACCGGCGATCACTTCTTTTTTGATCGCCATCTCCCGTGTCTATATTGATCTTTATGGGCATAATGCCCATAAATATATTATCAGGAATTAGGAACAGCCAGACTCACTTTGATACTCTCTTGAAGCTGCCGTCTCAACTCCTGAATAGCCTTCTGCCGTTTATCCGACGGCACCCCCTCTTCATCCATATTCAGTTGTTCAATTGTATCTTTTAACACACGATTCTGCTCCTGTAACTCATGAACTTGAAGTTTCAGTTTTAAAATCTTTGTCTCAGTACTATCTCCTTTTGCGATTTCTGTTTCCCCGACAGCCAACGCACAACTCACTATTAAAAGTGACATGATGATGATTTTTTTTAGCATGTTAACTCCTACTAATAAGTTTTATATAATTACATACAAAGAGATAAGCAAGATGATCACATTTTTAATAGATCAATGATAGAACTTTTCAAGAAGTTTTATTAAATCTCCAAGGAGTCTATCACTTGCTGATAATCCCAATAGGTTGATTGGACTTAGAGTCCCTGTCATTATGGAGATAGGATAAAAGCAAGGTTGCTTATCTGTTTGTATGTAAAAGAACATTTTTGTAAAGGTATTTGTGATGATTAAACAATTCATAGGAGTAGATATTTCTAAAGACAGCTTTGATGTAACACTACTTGAGGGTAGTGGTGAAATTAAACTAGAGGTGAAGCTTACAATGGCTAGAGATGGATTTGATACTTTGTTGGAGTATCTATCCTCTTATTCCAAAGAAGAGCTTTTAATAGCAATGGAAGCAACTGGTATTTATCATTTACCACTATTGTCTTTTTTACTAGAAAATAGTTTTAAGTGTGTAGTAATTAATCCAATACTCATAAAGAGTTTTATTGGTTCAACCACACTTAGAAAAACTAAGAATGATAAAAAAGACGCTACTTCAATCGCGTTGTTTAGTTTAAAATCACATCAGTCATTACATCTTGCTTCGCCTGATATTATTGAAAATATCAGACCACTTATCCGAGAAAGAGAAAGCCTCTCAAAAGATATAGCAAGATTAAAAACTGAAATAAAAGCTAATGTAGTGCAACTATTTCCTGAATTGTTAAAGAACACAAATATATTTACAAAGAGCATTTTAAATCTGCTTCTTAAAGCTCCTAGCCGTAAAGCGATTAAGAACTTAAAGGAGAAGAAAATCCAACAAATACTAGATGATACAAGTGGCAATAAAGTTAAAATTACAGCCAGAGATATATTAACCCTAGCAAAAACTTCAATTGCCGTATCCGATAAATATCTTGAAAAGGTTTTAACTTCTAAAATTAGAAGATTAATAGCTATTCAAGAAGAATTATCCATCTTAGATTCAGAGCTTGAAAACTCTTTAGAAGATACTGACATCAATGATAATATTGATATATTGCAATCAATACCTGGTATAGGTGCAGTAACTTCTAAAAACTTTATGGTTGAAGTCTCCTCTGTTGATAGGTTTGATTCCGTAAAACAACTTTGTGCTTTTATTGGAATTGACCCATCGGTTAGACAGAGTGGCTCTTCAGTCAACTATAGAGGCAAAATCTCAAAAAGAGGTAATGCCTACCTTAGAAGAACCATTTGGCAAATGGCAATTGGAACTATCCGCTCTTGTGAAAAGTTTAAACTCTATTTCTCTAAAAAAAGAGAAGAAGGTAAAAAATTCAAACAAGCTGTTATTGCCGTTGCAAATAAACTTCTAAAAACAATATTTGTAATGTTAAAGAACAAAACCAAATTTGATGTAAATTTAGCCTTAGGTGTTTCTAAATGAAACTTTAAAATCTTTGTTTTTT
>JACXUN010000078.1 GCA_014763905.1 Campylobacterales bacterium | reverse complement strand
GAACTCAGGTTAATAATATTAAAACTACACTCTTTATGTTTAATTATAATTTATATTGTTAATTTTTAATATTTTTTCTGATATACTGGTAAATATAGAACCGAAAGTGAGGTAAATCCAATGCAAATCGTTGCCACACGTACTTTCATATTAACTCTTATCTTTCTTTTGTGCAGTTATATCTATCTAACGGCGAACAGTACCATCCCACAATCGATTACGATCAAAGAGGCACCGACCTTGATGATCACATTGGAGGAGCAAAAAGCACTCAATCAACTTAATGAACTTCGGATTGGAGCGGGTTTGGTACCGTTGACTGTCAATAAAAATTTACAGCAAGCCGCTAGAAATCACGCCAAATATTTAATCGTTAATGATAAGATCGGTCACTATGAAGATCATAAACTTTCCAGCTACAGCGGTCAATACGGCTCTGACCGTAGTATCCGTACCGGGTATCAGACACCTTTGATTATTGAAAATGTTTCTAGTAACAGTTTGGGTTATGAAGACTCCATTGACGGGTTGATGGCAGCTATCTATCATCGGTTTGGATTTCTGGATTTTCATATCGATGAGATCGGCATCGGGGTGGATCAGAATTTGATACAAAAGGACAAAACTGCTTTTGTTTACGATATGGGAAGCAAATCATTGGTTGAACTCTGCCGTAATCGGAAATCTACCTCTAAAATATATAACAGTAACCATATCGATAAAGTTTGTGCCGATCCGAAACAAACTGTAACCAAAGAAGATTTTTTTGAAGCGGTTTTTGCACACAAGTATCGTAACAAACAGGTTGTTATCTATCCGTTTAACGGTCAAGAGGATATCCCGCCTGCTTTCTATGATGAACTGCCTGATCCCCTTCCCAACCATAGTGTCAGCGGTTTTCCAATCAGTATCAGTTTCAATGAGGCTCGGGTTCAATCGCTTAGAATGATCAGTTTTAGGCTTTTTGATCAACGTCAACAAGAGATTACCGATACGCTCGTCTATGATCATAAATGTGATCCCAATCAGCAACTCAAAAAGTATGAATTTGCTCTCTTTCCGCTTAAGAGATTGGAGTGGAACAGCACCTACTATGCCCAAGCGGTTTATGAACTGGATGGGATTATTAGGAAAACAGAATGGCACTTCCATACCAAACGGTTTAGTAAACCGTTTCATCAAGTTAATGACCGTCAAGAGAGCTATCGCATTGTAGAAAATGAACCGACTATTTTCTATTTTCCGCCTCGACATCGGCAGGATGTATTGGGTGATCTGCAATACCCTTCGTTGCTTGATATAGATTTCATCGATAAAAATACCATAAAATTGGTAGCCAACGGTACCGCTTCCAGTCAGATAACCCTTGAAGTCGGTGAACATGAACTAGTGCTTGATATTAAATCAAGAAACTAATGTTCTGATGTTATTTTTTTAATAATAATTAATAATGTAAAATATTTTTAAATAAAATTAAATAGTTAAGTGAGTATATTATGAGTGCTAACAATATTGTAAACTATGAAATAAAATGTGCCTATCAGTTGTCATTAGTCGAACCGATAAACAGGGAAATATTATCTACTGTAATTCGACCTTTATGAACGTCAATGGATTTAAGGGAGCCTCTATTATCAATAAATCCAAGAGTGTGATACGACATCCGGATATGTCGCAAACCATTTATGACATCATCTGGAAAACCATCTCAAAAGGCTTGCCGATTCAAGCCATTATGAAAAACAAAACCAATGACAATAAGTACTATTGGAGTATGGTAGAGTGGAAACCACAAAAAGATATAGAAGGGAATATCCTTTCGTATGTGGCAGAAGGAAAACAGGCACCTGAAAAGGTGATTGAAGAGATTGAACCGCTCTATGAGATGATGCATGAGATCGAAAAGGAACATGGAATGGAGAGTGCGTTAACGTACCTTCACTCTTTTCTGGATGAGAAGAAAATGACCTATAGTGAATATCTCTATAATCTCACTAAAAATAGGGGATTTAAATGTCTATGTGAATTTGTCAGACACTCAATCGGCAAAAAATAGCATAACGCCATACTCTAAACATAAAAGAACGCAGAGACGATATCAAAAAATATTTTTCTGCTCTGGAAGGCTTTTTGTGTTTCGTTTATACACAATAGTTTACTAAAATAAATTTATGTTAATATTTAGTCATAATCATTTAAAATGATAAAAAACGCTCATTCGGAGCGATTTTATCATTTTTTCTCTATTTATATAATGATATTTTATCAATTTTATAAAATCCCACAATAGAATAATCAATATAATTGAATGCACTCTTTAATTATTATCAAAGCGATCAATACAATTTATTGACTTTTGAAAGATTATTTCATTATAATCTTGGTGTTCCGATGGTATTCGACTGAATGACGAAATGATGCCAAAATCTTAAAGGAGAACAAATGAACAAAATGACTGAGACTTCACAAGTGTTAGACACTGCTTCAGAGAAGATGAGTGTAGAGCAGTCTAGCCGAAGAGATTTTTTTAAAAAAGCTGCTGTCTATTCGGCGAGTGCCGTTGCTGCCACCAGTGTTTTAGCCCCTGTGAAATTACGTGCTGAGGATGATCCGGCGATTGTAGAAGAGGCACCTTGGGGTGTTAAACTGGGTGATCCGGTAAGTAAAAACAAATATGGTGTACCTTCACCGTATGAGCATAATAACATTAGAAGAACAACCGCTCTTCTTGCTTCTGGAGATGAGTATGCTTCTATCTCTATGTGTCCTATTCATGAGCAAGAGGGAATCATTACGCCTAATGGTCTCTTCTTTAACCGTGTACACGGTGGGGTTGCTCATGTTGATCCTAAGGGATACCGATTGATGATTCACGGATTGCTTGAAAAACCTCTAGTGCTTACACTGAATGAACTGAAGCGATATCCTAGCGTCACGCGTATTCACTTTATTGAGTGTCCGGCGAATGGTGGACCAGAGTGGAGAGGACCGCAGTTCAACTCTGTCCAGTTTGCAAAAGGGATGATGTCCCAAGCAGAGTGGACCGGTGTACTGATCAAAGATCTTATTGCTGATCTAGGTCTCAAACCGGATGCACGATGGATGTTGGCTGAAGGGTGTGACAACTCAGAGATGGGTAGAACCGTTCCGGTTGAAAAAGTTCTCGACGATGCGATGCTCGTTTGGGCTCAAAACGGAGAGGCACTTCGACCTGAGCAGGGATATCCGGTAAGACTTCTCGTTCCAGGTTGGGAAGGTAACCTTAACGTCAAATGGGTTAAGCGACTTGAGTTTGCCTCTGAGCCATTCTATGCAAAAGAGGAAACGGCGAAATATACCGTATTGACTCCAAGCGGAAAAGCGATCCAACATTTTTACGCTGTTGAGGTAAACTCAATCATCACCTCACCTTGTCCTGAAAAGCCATGGACTGATCTGAAAAAAGGTGATCTTGTAGAGATTCAAGGATTGGCATGGTCAGGACAAGGAACTATTACCAATGTAGATATCACATTTGACGGTGGAGACAATTGGGTAGAAGCGAGTCTAAAAGGTCTGGTGCTTCCAAAAGCGTGGACACGATTTAGTTATATGTACCGATATGAAGGTAAGCCGTTATTACTTGCTAGCCGTGCGGTTGATGACAGCGGACATGTTCAGCCTACGATTGACCAAGAGACAGCCGTAGTTGGTGTAGAAGCGGTATATCACCGAAATTCTATTTGTACATGGGAAGTAACAGATAAAGGAGTGGTAAATAATGTACACATTCGAAAAGTATAAAAAATTCATTTCAAGTGCCGTTGTTGCTTCTGTTGTGCTGATGAGTACATCGTGTAACGGATCCAATGACGTAGAGCAGAAAGCTACTGCAGAACCGGCAAAAGCTGAAGCTAAGCCTGCTGAAACAGTTGCAGCTCCGGTTGCTCCGGCAGCGGGTGAAAAAGGTATCGACGGTGGAGCGGTTTATCAAACGGTAAACGGTATGTACACCTCTTATGCGGTCAATGAGCAAGAGAAGAAAGATTTTACATTCGGACGAGCTCCAACTGCCACAGAAATCGCTGCTTGGGATATCGATGTAATGCCGGATGGAACCGGTCTTCCGGAAGGTGAAGGAAGTGTTGAAGAGGGCGATGAACTCTATGAAGAGAAGTGTGCCATGTGTCACGGAGACTTCGGTTCAGGTGGAAAAGGATCACGAAGTACCTATCCAACACTTTCAGTGGGTGAAGCAAGTATTGATAGCTTAACGCATCAAAGAACCACACCGGATGCCGATGGACCAAAAAGAGTTATCGGTACCTACTGGCCGTATGCGAGTACTTTATTCTGGTATATACAATCAGGTATGCCATTCCCACATCCTAAGAGTTTAAGTGATAATGAGACTTATGCATTGGTAGCTTACTTACTCTCAATTAACGAAATTGAAATTGATGGTGAGTCACTGGATGATGAGTATGTATTGAACCGAGAGAAGTTCCTCAAAATCAAAATGCCTAACCAAAATGGATTTATCCCAAATATTGATGGTCCTACCGGTCCGGCAGATGCCAAAGCGTTCTATGCTGATCCAAACAACTATGGTAACGGTACACGATGTATGAGCAATTGTCTCAACGGAGAGAAACCAAATATCGTACGTCCGATGAATATCATCGATGATTTTGAGCCACCAATGTCAACAGAGCGAATGCTTCCGGCTGAAAACACGGAAGAAGCAGGTCCGGTACATCCTGGTAAAAAGCTTTATGAAGCAAGCTGTGCCGTATGTCACGCTACCGATGCGATGGGAGCTCCAAACTTAGGAAATAAAGAGGCTTGGGCTAAAGTACTAGATAAAGGTATCGATAAAGTTTATGCAAACGGAATCAGCGGTGTAAATGCAATGCCTCCAAAAGGCGGTACAACCGTTAGCGACGATGAGTTCAAAGCAGCTGTAGACTATATGATCGAAAGTAGCAAATAAAAAGATTATGGAAATAAAATTTCCACGAATAATTCACAATTAGTATTTATACTTCTTGTGGATTGATTAATATAAAGTTTTTTAATTATAAAAACTTATATTGAAATCAACAAATAGGACACAATTTCTCAATAGAATGGTGTCACCAATCATCAAACACAAGAAAGGAACGACGATGGATAGAAGAAAATTTTTAGGTTTAGGTCTTGCTGCGGCAGCACTTGCACCGGCAGCTCTACAAGCAGTTGACTTTAGAAAAGAGAAACCGGATGCATGGAAAGCAACGACTGTTGATGATGCAATCAAGGCTCTTTACGGTGATGCAAAACCGACTGCTAACTCGGCAATTACGCTTAAAACGCCAAAAGTGGCCAGTAACGGTGGAGCGATTCCGGTAACAATTAGAACAGACATTAAAGCTAAAACTGTTTCACTTTTTCAAGATGTAAACCCAGAGAGTGCAGTATGTACATGGACAGTTCCAGAAGGCGGTGTTGTTGATTACAGTATCAAAATCAAGATGAAGGGAAGCGGTAAATTAACCGTTGTTGTTGAGGATACAGACGGTAAGTTACACTCTGCAACCAATGAACTTGAAGTAGCACTGGGTGGATGTGAAGGTTAATCCCTCACACTCTGAAAATCACAACAAAGAAAACGAAAAAGGAATCAATAATGGGTAATATCAAAATTAAAGTAAATTTGGAAGGCGATGTAGCAAAAGCAAAAATCATGATTAAGCATGATATGCTTACGTATGATCAAGCAGCTAAAAAAGGTGCAGAGGCAAACTTTATCACATATTTGACCGGTAAAGTAGGAGATAAAGTGGTATACGAAATCTCTTCAAGCCAATTCTTATCTAAAAATCCACTCTTTAAGTTCTCGTTCCCGGCAGCAAAAGGTGATGAGCTTACCATTACTTATACTGATCTCAAAGGTGGGACAGAATCTGACTCTAAGAAAGTCAAGTAATCTTCTTTTGGGGCTTTTAAAGTCCCTATTTACTCACTAAATTATTTATATAATCTTCTAATTAACGTCATCAAAACCAAACCATCCAACATAGCCGCAATAATAAACGCATAATATTCACTCTGAGCTATAAAATGATATTGATATCCCGTCGAACTCAGGTTTATAATCAATGATATGGTTATGAAAAGAACCACAAAGTCCATACAAGCAAGCTTTGCTTAGCTATTTCTTAACGACCCATATTCCCGAGGTATCAAATAATCTTCCGTCCTAATCGGTTCACTAAATACCCCCTTTTGATAACCAATCTCATACAGTTTATCTAATGCTTGCAGCTGTAAAGGCGAAAGTTCTGCCGACTCATCGGAAGCATACATGTCGAGATACTGTTCTAACATCTTATCGGAGATACGCACCAGTGCATCGGCTTCTAATTTGGCACACAGCTCCTCTTTTCGGGCATTGGCTACCTTGACCCCTTCGATCAGAATATTTTCAATCTCTATGGATCGATTAAGCGGCAGTGAACGGCGAATCGCCATACCCCCAAGCGGCAACGGCAAGCCCTCACCGGCTAACTCCACCCAGATATCCCAAATCTCTTTCTCGACCTCTAAACACTCATCAAAATCTAAAATCGATTCGTGAATCAATACCCCAGCATCCACCTCACCGTTGACGACTGCCGCTTCAATCTCCATAAAATCCATATAGACCGCTCTAGCATCGGGATAGTAGATTCTAAAGAGTAGGGCATTGGTGGTATACTTTCCGGAGAGAGCCACTTTGAAATTACGTTTGAGTGTTTTATCTTTGCGTTTGATCAATTTAGGTCCATAGCCGTTACCGAAACTAACCGCAGTGCGTAAGAGTGCGTACTCATTTTTGATCAGCGGATACATTCCAAAGCTAATGGCACTCACATCGTAGGTACCTTTGATCGCTTCGACATTGAGGGTCTCGATATCCAGCCCTATATTGTTAAACTCGTAATCTATCGTATCAACCCATCCAAATTTAATCGCATAATACATAAAGATATCATCTGCATCAGGGGAGTGAGCCAGTTCTATTTTTTTCATGAGAAACCTATTCTATTTATTTAAGTACCTGACCATAATAAATGACTCATTTCATTAAAATATGTCATTTATTATGGTCAGGTACTTATGTGTATTTTATCTAATTTTTCCATAGCTACCAACCTGAGTTCGACGGGATATCATAGTCACAGAAGCCTAAAAATAGGTAAGATTTGAAAAATCAAAATTCGTAGGACTAGCCGTAGCTAATTCAAGAAT
>JACXUN010000077.1 GCA_014763905.1 Campylobacterales bacterium | reverse complement strand
TACACTATTAATACTTCCACACTTTTTACAACTTGGTCTATGTCTCATATTGTAATTATACTCTAATAGTTTTATCAACTACTTTGAGATGCATGACCAAAATTTAATTATTTCTATAATAAGTCAATTATTGTACTTGGTTGATGCTTCTATTTGGTACTTCTTTGGTTTCTGGGTTTTTCTTTAGAAGAGAGGGTCAAGTTTAAAATCAGGGCTTTTATGCCCTGATTTGAAAAACTAAATTCAACCTTCCATATTCCAAAAGCTTATCATGCTATAATCCACAAAATTCGATACCAAAAGAGAGCAATAATGAAATACCTATTGATCTTATTGACCCCATTGGTGGTCTTTGCCAAAGTCCATTATGCCAAGGTCGAACCCTATGAGACCAGCACACTCAAATCGGCCGTTTCAGGGCAGGTGATTATCAGTAAACTGCCGTTGGAGGGAACGATCGTTACAGAGCGAACTATTATCCAAATCGATGATGCACTGGATAAAGTTGACCTCGATTCCAGTCAAAAATCGCTCAGCCTGATCAACAATATGATCAGCACCAATCAAGCCATCCTCAGTTCACTCAAAGAGACACTGAATCGTCAAGAGCAGTATTATAATCGTATCAAAGATTTAGGTTCCGCTTCGCAGACGCAAAAAGATAACGCCTTCTATGCCTATGCGAATGCCAAAACACAATACCACTCTACCAGAGAGAAGCTTGACTCCCTCAAAAAGCAAAAACTTGATATGGAGTACAAAATCGCTCTGCTCAAAGATCAGATCAGCAAAAAGAGCATCAAGCTGACCAACCAATTTCTCTATAAACTGATGGTCAATCAAGGCGATTTCGTCGCTCCGGGAACCCCATTGGCACAGATCAATGATCTCAGCCGTGCTAAACTGGTACTCTTTTTAGAAGAGGATGAGTTGCAAAATATCGATCAGAAAACGATTTATATCAATGACCAAGCAACGCAATACAAAGTGAGTAAAATCTGGTCGGTTGCCGATGAGAAGTTTATCTCTTCCTATCGTACCGAGATTTTGATAGATAACCCAAAAGAGACTTTTTCAACCTTACTCAAAGTGGAGTTTAAATAATGATCAAGACTGTTTGTGGACTGGACTGTCCGGATGCGTGCGGCATTATCGCGGAAGAGACCACCTTCCCCAGTATCCATGCCGATATCGAACACCCGCTGAGCAACGGAGCGTTATGCTCTCTGCTCAATAAATATCTCCATGAAGAGCCGCGTATCACTACTCCAAGAGTCAACGGTGAAGCGGTGAGTATGGAAGCAGCACTGGAAGTCGCCACGCAAGCCCTTCGAGTCGAAAACAAACTGCTCTGGCGAGGTTCCGGAAACTTTGGGGTGATGCAAGAGATCACCAACTTACTCTTCGACAAAATTCAAGGAACGACGACCCAAGGCAGCCTCTGTGATGGAGCCGGTGATGCCGGTATCGTGGAGGGACGCGGAGTCAATCGTATCTTGCCGCCGGAACAGATCGCCAATGCCGACGTAGTGGTGGTTTGGGGTAAAAATATCACCGTTACCTCTTCACATTTGATGCCCTATATCAGCGGGAAAAAGCTAATTGTTATCGATCCGATTGAGACGGCTATCGCCAAAAAAGCCGATCTCTTTTTGCAGATCAAACCCCGCAGCGACTTCTATTTGGCGATTATGCTGGCACGATTTATTATTATGGCAGATAGTGAGAACAAAGCCTATATCGAGGAGTTTGCTCCCGACCATGAGGAGTTTTATGACTTTACCCGAGGGTTTAGGGTCAAAGCGGTGTTGGAACATATCGGCGTTGATCTGGGCATTATGGGAGAGGTGATTGATCATCTGCATGAGAAAAATGTGGTCTTTTTAGTCGGGGCAGGGGTACAAAAGTATACCACGGGAAGCTATACGCTTCGTGCCATCGATTCACTCGCTGCGATATTGGGACATTTCGGTAAAGAGGGATCGGGGGTCTCCTTTTTTGGTAACTCTAAATTGGGATTCAAAAACCCATTTGCTATCAAAGGTAAAAAAGTACCCAAAGCCACCACCAAATTTAGTGCCTTTGATACCGTACTGATTCAAGGAGGCAATCCTGCCGCCTCGATGCCTAACAGCAGCCGAGTCATTGAAGAATTAAAACAGACGCAAACGGTGATCTATTTCGGACTCTATGAGAATGAAACTTCTGTTTTGGCCGATATTGTCATTCCTGCTAAAAACTTTTTTGAAAAAGAGGATATCCGACTCAGTTACGGACATCACTATGTCGTACCGATGCGGACGATTCAGTCGTGTGAATTCGGTATCTCCGAATATGATTTCACCCAAACACTGCTCCAAAAATTAGGATATGAAGCTCTAAAAGAGGAAGCGTATTATCTTAATCTATGGCTCGATCAATGCGAACCGATTGAGGATTACTACCGTTCTCCGGCTTTTGAAGCGGTTCCGTATGCCGAGGGATTTGGCGAAGCGGGGGATGAGGAGTTTGTCTTTGTCGATGAGTATTATGATGAGTTTGATAACCCAAAACGGCTAACCAAAATCCGAAAAAAAAGCAAAAAAGAGAAAACGATTGAAGCGTATTGGTTGGTCACCTCCAAAGCCAATAACGCTCTTAATACTCAATTCAAACGCGACAACCGTATCACGATTCACCCTTCATTGGGGTTTGAAGAGGGATCAACCGTTATCGCCTATTCAGAATATGGTGAACATCCGTTTATCGTTAAACACAGTGCTGCTATGCGGCTCGATACCGTACTGATCCCGGCAAATACCGTCGGAGTCAACCATTTAACCCCCAACATAATCAGTGATGATGGGGACAACGCCTGTTACCAAGAGATCAAAATCAAACTAAAAAGCCTTTAATCACTTTTTAGTTTGAAAATTTTTGATCTATTTTTATATAAAAACAATAAAATACTCCCTATAATACATGACAAATTTGTGAAATGATCAATAATTTAAAGGTGTAATCGAAATGAAACATCCCATACGTCTATTGCTAACGCTGTCGCTGCTTCTCTCTCCTTTAGCAGCTAAAACTTCCCAATGGAAACAAGGTGTTACCTTTCTCTCTTTTTTACGAACCCATAATCTTCCTCAATCTCTTTACTATAATCTGGATGCAGATGACAAAGAGGTACTAGCAGAAATTCATGCCGGGCAAGAATACTATATCGAAGAGGGTCGAAAAAGCAGTACCTATCTGATTCCGGTAACTGATGAGTTACAGGTCAAAGTGGTGAAAAACAGCGACGGGAAACATGAAATCTCTTTGGATCTGATTCCTTTTGAGGTGTTGAGCGGTTCTATTCACTTCGAGATTCAAAAAAATTTGGACAAAGAGCTCTATACCAAGACCCACAGCATGGGACTCGTAAAGTCTCTCAAAGAGGTTTACAGCAAAAATATCAATCTCAACAAGATGAAAAAAGGTGATACCGTCACTATCTTTTATGAGCAGAAACGACGTAAAGGCAAAGCGGTCGGCAATCCGATCATCTTAGCTTCACTGATTACCGTCAACAAGCAGAAATATTACGGATTCCTAGCCGAAGACGGTAAATATTACGACTCACTCGGAAAAGAGTATCAAAAGATCAAAAAATTCACTACCCCTTTTATGCCTCCTATTTGCAACTGCCGTATCTCATCAGGATATACGATGCGGAGATTCCATCCGATTTTACACCGATATAAAGCCCATCTCGGTATCGACTACGCCGCACCGAGAGGAACCGCGATCAAAGCAACCGCACAAGGCAAAATCATTTTCAAAGGACGAAAGAGCGGTTACGGCAATTGTGTCGAGATCGAACACGGCAATGGACTCAAAAGTATCTATGCCCATATGAGCAAATTTAACAACCGATTTAAAAAAGGTAGCCATGTATCACAAGGAACCGTGATTGGATATGTCGGCAGTACCGGCAGAAGTACCGGACCGCACCTCCATTTTGGTATGTACAAAAACGGCAGACCGGTCAATCCGGGAAACTATATCAGTGTCAAAAAAGAGCAAGCACCGGTACGTCTAGCAGGAAAACCCTACCAAAAGCTTAGAAAACTGGTCGTGAACTATCGCAGTAAATTTAAAAACGTACAAAAAACCGGCGGACAGCCGCTCTATGTTATGGAGGGGGGTCTTCTCATCAAGAAGAAAGAGATCGATACCTAATAGTTTTGTTTAGGAACCGAAGGCTTCAGCCCCGAAAAAGCGAAGCTAAAGCTTTCGATTCCTATTCTTAATTCAACGACATTGGGCTGAAGCCTTCGGTTCCTAGGTGTTCCTTACCATCGCATATCCAATCTGAGCCAAATACTCCGGGATATAAAACACTGCATAGATATCATTCAAGATATACCTCTTTTCGCTCTCCTCTGTAAATGCTTCAAGCGGTTTGAGGAGATGATGAATCTTGCGGAGTTTTCGCTCCTTATCCTTTCCCTTATAGTTTTTCGCCTTTTCATCATATCGATTGCCCATGCTGATGAGTATCGCCATCCAGCGGTTGTGTTCGGCTCGTAATAGCTTTTCAAATATGGTTTGATACTGCTCAGGGAAAAATGCGTTGGCTTTTAACTCCTCGAATACCTCTCCAAGTGTTTTTCCCTTTACTCCTAATGTTTGGAACGATGGTTCCAATGCCTCTCTCAATACTTCGCGATTGGCTGCTGCCAACGCTTTTACGGCGATCGGTGATGGGACTCGGGTCAATCCCAATGTTTTGAGCTTCGTATTGATATGCAACGCTTGGGCGAAGCTGGCTTTGCGATCATTGATGAGGGCATGACTTTCCCATGTGCGGCAGATGATCTTTTGGGAGACCAGTAGTGCTTCCGGTTTATATCCCTCTGCTTTTAATGTATAACCGCGATGTACTATTTTGGCAAGTCTATTGAGTTCACTGTGCAGGAGATTTTTTCGATTACAAATCTCTTTCGCTTCGGCAAAGGCATAGACCCCTTTGGTTTGTTCGGTATTGTACCGCTTCACCTCCTCGGCGATCTGGGACTTATGATAGGTAGCGATGTGTATTTTTGGGGTGGTAAAACCCTCTCGTGGATTGGTATAGGTGAAACCTTTGAGTTGGGTGGCGATGCGGACATTGTCGACGCTCTCTTCATGGCAGAGAATGATATGCTTCAATATCTCGTTCTTCCACACGGTATCGGCATAAAAACTGTTCTGATCTTTGTCCAGACCGATAAAATGCAAAACGGTATTGGGCAGCTGTTCATAGTAGGGCATATGATACCGAATATATCTCTCAAACGCTTCGGCATCTTGATCGATAAAATAGAGGTGCAATTTGTTCTCATTGGGTAGTTGAGCCACTTTGATCGCTTCAAAGAGTATCTCAACGGCTAACGGTGTCTTGCCGACGGCGACCACACCAAATGGTTGAGTACTTTGGATAAGATCATCTCCATCCCCCACTATAGGGTGTTCCTGAAACAGCTCTCTAGCCGACTGCTGATAAAACGAAAACGGCTCCACATCCATCATATCTGCTCTAAACAATCCCTCATCGACATAGAGTGACCGAAGGGTTCTGTCCTCGATATGGATAACCAGTTTCTTTTGCATATCTTTCTGAGCATCTTTTAGGATTTTGAGCGAGATCAAGATGTTCTCTTGGTCATTTCCGGTGGAGATAAATATCTCTCTGCATTTAGCGATATTGAGCCGCTCTAAGCGATTGGCGGTATCGTCGATAATGACTGAGACCGCTTGATCTTGATAGTGTTTGATATAAGGATTATTGGGGTCTTTTTCGACGACGACAATATTGCTTGGCTGTTTACTCTCCAATTCGCTGTCGATAAAAAATCGACTATTGCGTCCCAGTCCGATGACCAAAGTGTGATCGCCGCGTTTGATAGAGAGCCAATGATGCAGACGGGCTACTTGGGATTTGAAAAAGAGCAGCACCAACCCAAAAAAGAGAAAGATTTGTGCAAATGTAGCCGGAATATAAATTTTCCAAGCATCAGCAGGAGCATCCTCCAAAGAACTGACTATAGACAAATCACCAAAAGTCTTAACATCTGCTACAAAAAGCTGTACCGTATAGATCAATGCAGAAAATCCTACCTGATATATCCAACCATAGACATATATTCCCCCAACAAAACCAATACCAAATGCCGTCCCCAAAATCCACCAACGATATTTTTCCAAAACAATGAAAAATCGATATATTTCTCTCCACATTTTATCCCCTTTCACAATGAAACTCAACTATTTGATGGTTATGAGCCTTCGCATATTTTACTATATCACTCGTTCCACCCACCTTACCGTTATCGATACCATCCCAGATTGCCAAGAGGATATCGCACGTATCCACCACATACCGTCCGACATCGAGATAGCCACTTTGGCTCAGCCGCTCGACGGGAAACACCCGCTCCGCACGCTCCAAAAAGGCTAAAAACTCCGCCTTCGACTCCGCATCAAAATCCTCCATATACCGCTCCTGATCAAACGGCATCGGCACGATCAATCGACCGATATTCTGTTCTAAAAATATCTGAGCCACAAAACGATCGGCTCCGTCGGCTAGGGGGGAGAGTAAGGTGATCGCATAGTCTCGATATTGCTTACTCAACGTTTGTAAAAAATCTTCTACTTGTCGAACAAGCTCAGGGGTTTCCACCATATCACGGTGTCCGGTTATGGCTACGGTTAATGTCGGTTTCATAAATTTATTCTCTTTTTCTTTTTTAGAATCCGCTCTTAAAAACCTCAGTTTACCTCGTTCCCAAGCTCCAGCTTGGGAATGCATACCAGAGTTTTAAAGTGCTGTATAAATTTATACGGCTTCATAGCATTCCAATCGGGGACGATTGGAACGAGAGAGATTTTGCCCTACCCGTTATGGATTAGGAGCTATCTTTCTCGCCTTATTTCTATACGCTTCAGCATTGACCTCATCGTTCAAATTCTTATAACTCGTTGCTATATCGCTATAAACGTCATTGGCAATCACTCGCCACTCATAATGATCAGGAAACCGAGCAAGAATCCTTTCAAAAATCGGCACACACAACATAAACTCCTCCAACGCTTTGGCTTCTTGTCCCTCTCCTCGATAAAAAAGTCCAAATTTTCCATGACTTTTTAGTAGGTCCATTTGCCACTGGGCATTGGTGGGGTCAAGTTCGACGAGCTTTTGGGCTATGGCTAAAGCCTTTTGATACTGCTCCTCGGCTTGTTTTCTATCGCCGGTGGT
>JACXUN010000076.1 GCA_014763905.1 Campylobacterales bacterium | reverse complement strand
CGTAGCTAATTCAAGAATTTTATTTTTTTGAAGATTGCCTATTTTTAGGCTTCTGTGACTATAATACTCCGTCGAACTCAGGTTATTAAAAAAGGTTACCAATGAAAGAACAGACATTAGCCATCCATGCCGGATATGAAAAAGATGCCCAAGGTACAATGGCGGTACCGATTTATCAGACAACCGCTTACCAGTTCCGCGATGCTGATCATGCTGCCAATCTCTTTGAACTTAAAGAGTTAGGCAATATCTACACCCGATTAATGAACCCAACTACCGATGTCTTTGAGAAGCGTTTTGCCGCTTTGGAAAAAGGAGCTGCCGCAGTAGGAACCGCTTCGGGAATGTCTGCTATCTTCTATGCGATTGCCAACGTTGCGGAAGTGGGAGACAATATCTTGGTTGCCAAACAGGTCTATGGGGGTACGACTACCTTAACCGGACATACGATCAAACGTTTCGGTATTGAAACCCGTTATTTTGATGTCAATAATCCCTCAGAAATCGAACAACTGGTCGATGAGAAATCCAAATTGGTTCTCTTTGAGAGCATTACCAATCCAAGCATCGATGTCGCCGACTTTGAAAAAATCGTTGCAATCGCCGACAGATATAATATCATCACCTGTGTCGACAATACGGTTGCCACACCGATTCTCTGTAATCCGCTCACTTTGGGCTGTGATGTGGTTGTTCACAGTGCGAGTAAATACACCACCGGTCAAGGATTAGCGATTGGGGGTATCGTGGTTGAACGAACCAATTTGGTAGAGAAGATCAAAGGCAATCTGCGTTATGCGCACTTCAATGAACCGGATGCCAGTTATCACGGTCTGGTATACAGCGACCTGCCGTTACCGCTCTTCACATTGAGAATCCGGCTTGCTCTGCTTCGTGATCTGGGAGCCGCTCCGAGTCCATTTAACTCATGGCTCTATATCCAAGGATTAGAGACGCTGCCGCTAAGAATGAGACAACACTCCGATTCTGCCTTAGCCATTGCCCGATATCTGGAGCAGCACCCTAAGGTCAAAAAGGTCAACTACCCGGGATTAGCCTCTCATCCGAAACATGAGTTGGCACAAAAATATTTCCCAAAAGGTCAAAGTGGACTGCTCTCTTTTGAAGTAGAAACATTAGAAGAGGCAAAAGCAATTGCCAACAAGACAGAGATATTTAAATTGGTAGTCAATATCGGAGACAGTAAATCGATCATCACGCATCCGGCGAGTACCACCCATCAGCAGCTTTCAGCCCAAGAGCTTAAAGATGCCGGAGTGGCACCGGGATTGATTCGACTCAGTGTCGGATTAGAAGACAGCGAAGACCTGATTGCTGATTTGGCTCAGGCTCTGGGGTAAATCACCCCAGAGCATTAGGAAACGGAAGCTTCAGTCCTGAATAAGGCGAAGCTAAAGCTTTCGGTTCCTATTTGGCGTATTTTTTATACTCCGTTCGCATCTTGTCCCACATTCCATCGATAAAAATGGTCGGGGTCCCCGTCACTTGTAATCGATTCTGCATTGCCATATCGATACGTAACGCTTCGATTACCTCTTCGCTTTGCAATTCAGCTAAAGTGAACTTCACACCAGTTTTCTCTTTGATCGCTTTCAAAATTTCATTGGTATTCTTTTCTTCAGGTTCGATAAAGAGATCATAGAGTGCCATCATATTTTTCACGTCACCTTGTCTTTGGAAAATATGCATCGCTTTGGTCGTCAAATCGGCTGCCGGATGGATTCTAACTAACGGGAAGTGATAATAGTAGAGTCCATAGGTATTCGGATTGGCTTTAACTACTTCCATAATTTCAGGAATCTTTTCTCGACAATAAGGGCAGAATGGGTCGGAAAATACGACAATTTTATGCGGTGCATTGGGGCTTCCCATTAGAAAATGGGCATTATCATAGGCATCAAACGGGACTTTTGGTTTTAAGAAATCGGCATATTCTAAATCTCTACTTCCATTTTTTCCTTTTTTCATCAGCTTAAAGGTAATCTTTTCTCCTTTGGTAAAAACGGTTTGATAAATGGTTGCATCCTGCTTTGCCCCCGCAAAATCGATATCTACCTTCATTGCCAAGAAGTTAACCTGCCAACTCTCTGCCCCGGGAACCGGATAGCTGGAAAGGATATCGATCTTTTTAATCGATCCTTTTGTCTTTTCCTTAATATACTTTTCCATATAGGTTCTAATTGCATTCTCATCCATTGCTTGTAATGGAATCAATATCATCATTAAACTCAAAATCAATACTCTTAACATGACCATTCCTTATCCTCGTATTGCATCAAATATTTTACCATAAAATTAATAAAATATGTTCTCAACTGCTTAGATTCGTTCCACGCCGTCGAACTCAGCATAAATTCGGTAAAATTCTGCGAATGAAAATAGAAACGAAAACCGAGCATTTTACCACGCCTCTCTATCTGGAAAGCGGGCGTATTATAGAACCTTATCAGATCCGATATGAGACCTACGGAGAGATGAATGAGGATGCTTCCAATGTTGTATTGATCTGCCATGCACTAAGCGGATCACAACACGCTGCCGGACTCTATGAAGGAGATCGTAAACCGGGATGGTGGGACGGACTGATCGGCGACGGTAAAGCGATCGATACAACGAAGCATTTTGTGATTTCAACCAATGTCATCGGTTCTTGTTTCGGAAGTACCGGACCGATGAGCAATAATTATCCGAGTGATAAACCGTATCGCTTAAAGTTTCCGGTTGTGACGATCAAAGATATGATCAAGGCTCAAAAACAGCTGTTGAGCAATTTGGGTATCTATCATCTCAAAGCCATCGTGGGCGGTTCGATGGGCGGTATGCAGGCGTTGCAGTTTGCCGTTGACTATCCCAATTTTGCCGACAAGATCATCACCATGGCAGCGACTTACGCCACCCAGCCGTGGGCAATTGCCTTTAACAAAGTAGCGATGGAGGCGATCCGAAGAGATCCTGAGTTTAAAAACGGTCAATATGCTCGTGATGCGTTTAAAGAGAAAGGGATTGACGGATTGGCTATCGGAAGAATTGCCGGACACATCTCCTATCTCTCGCCGCATTCGATGCAGGAAAAATTTGGACTCAACTATGTGAACCATGACGGTCTTTTTGAACTTTTTGGACGGTATGAGGTTGAACGCTATATGGAGTACAATACCGATAACTTCTCCAAACTTTTTGATCCGCTAAGCTATCTCTATATTGTCAAAGCGATCAATACCTTTAATCTGGGGCGGGGATATGATTCACTCTACGAAGCGATCTTGCGTATCAAAGCCGAGGTGACCCTCATATCGTTTAAGAGCGATTACCTCTTTTTCCCGCAGGAGATGGAGCATATCCACAACATGATGCAACGAAACGGTCAAGATTCGATCTATCATCCAATCGATAGTGACTATGGTCATGATGCTTTTTTGGTGGAACTGGACAAATTTGAAGCCATCGTCAAAGAAACATTAGAAAAGGAGTAAACCGACATGCAAGCCGACACTTTTGAAACTAAACTGGAAACATCAAAAGAGATACTTAACAAATTGATGGATCCGAGTATCACTTTGGAAGAGAGCATGAAGCTTTATGAACAGGGGCTTCAAGCGATCAAAGAGGCAACTCAGATGATCGAAGAGGCAAAAGTCAAAATCAAAATGATCGAACAGAACAACCATGAGCAGTAAATTAACCGTCGCAGCTCTACAGCTTCCGACACTGGGGATGCAGGCAACCAAGCTTGATTTTTACCTCCGAAACGCCCATAGCCGGGGAGCCAAGCTGGTTCTCTTCGGAGAGTATGTTCTCAACCACTTTTTCAAAGAGTTGAAAGAGATGCCGATTCAAATGACCAAAGAACAGAGTCAAAAACATATCGAACTGCTTCAAAAGTATGCTGAACGGTATGATATGTGCTTTGTGGCCCCCATTATCACTTTTAAAGAAAACCAATATATTAAAACTATTGCAAAAATTACAGCAAAATCGCTCAAATTGTATGAACAACAGATTTTGATCCCCTATAAACACTGGAATGAGAAAGCGTTTTTCTCCAACAAAATCAAACCGCTAGAGACACCGATGATTTTCACACTAGAGGGATTTCGTATCATGGTAATAGGTGGATTTGAACTCCATTTTGATCACTTTTGGGCTGAGGTCATACGTAAGAAAATTGACCTGGTTCTACTCCCTACCGCCTCCACTTTCGACTCCCACAACAGATGGCGTGAAATCATTAAAACTAAGGCATTTCTACACGGTTGCTATATCCTAAGAGCTAACCGTTTAGGGGAGTATTCGCAGCAAGATACCAAGTGGAAATTTTACGGTGACAGCATGTTGGTAACCCCGGAGGGTGAGGTCTATATGATGCTCGAAGATCGAGAGTCGATGCTGATCGAGACGATTGACAAAAAAATCATCCACGAACATCGAAAAAGCTGGGCTTTTGAACGAGAATTGGCATTACGGGAAAAAAATTGTTAATTTTTGTCCCGATTTTGGGATATTTTGTAACTTTTTTGTGTAACTTTTAATTTGGCTTAATAATCAACATGTTACAATCTATTAAAAAAATAAGGAAATGGGAAGGCAATCTATGAATAATGACTTGATGAAAATTGTTGAAGAGACAAAAAAACTAAAAACAATGGTACTTGAGGATGATCCGGAAACGAATGGGTTAATGTGTACAACACTCAAAAACTTTTTCTCCGATGTTTACTCAGCATACGAAGGTGAAACGGCTCTCGAACTTTATGAGCGTCATGAGCCGGATATCGTATTTATCGATATTATCCTTCCAGGAAAAACGGGTCTTGAAATCGCTAAAGAGATCAGAGAGATCAATCCAAAACAGATGATCGTTATCGTATCGGCAAGTGACGATATGGGTAATATCTCTGAAGCGGTTAAGATCGGTGTTAACAACTTTATCCGAAAACCGATCAACACAGACAAAATGATCGATGTACTCAAAGATATCGTAACCGACATCAAAAAGCAAAAGAAAAATCGAACTAAGATTTTCTCTATTACTCTTCCGCTTGATCTGTATGAGCAAGTTGACAATGATGCAAAAGGTGAGAGTATCTCTAAAAACGCAATGATTATTAGAGCATTGAAACACTTCTACAATCTCTAAAAAACCGTAGGTGTGACTATCTCATACGTCACATCTCGGTTTTAATCATTGTGGCAGTTCCAAATACCAAGTTATTCAAAACTTGGTCTTGGTGTGTGACATGGTCACACCTACGTTTATCCTAATCGGATACGTACCGACTCTTTGTGAGCCGTTAACCCTTCTGTATGGGCAATCAAGGCACACGCTTCCCCAATCGCATTAATCCCCTCTTGACTCATTGATATAATAGATGACTTTTTCAAAAAGTGTTCAACGCTAAGCGGAGAGTAGAATTTCGCCGTTCCACCGGTCGGCAAGGTGTGATTCGGTCCGGCAATATAATCGCCAATCGGTTCCGGAGTATAGGCTCCTAAGAAAATGGCTCCGGCATGTTTAATGGCTGGAAGCAGATCCATAGGATTGTGTGTTATCACCTCCAAATGCTCCGGTGCGATTTGATTCATCAGATCAACCGCCTCTTTCATCGTTTGGGTTACGATAATCGCTCCTCGCTCTTCAATCGATTTACGGGCGATTTCGACGCGTGATAGTTTGTTTAAAAACTTCTCGACTTCGTCACTTACCTTGACAGCCAAAGCGGCATCGATGGTGATCAAAATTGAGCTTGCCATCTCATCATGTTCTGCTTGTGAAAGCAGATCAATCGCAATAAAGTCGGCTCTGGCACTCTCATCCGCCAAGATACCGATCTCACTTGGTCCGGCAATCATATCGATATTGACCTCACCGTAGACCAATTTCTTAGCTGTTGCGACGAAGATATTACCCGGTCCGGTAATCACATCCACTTTCGGTATCGTTTCGGTTCCATATGCCATCGCTCCGATTGCCGAAGCTCCGCCGACCTTATAGACTTTGGTAACGCCGCAGAGGTGACAGGCGGCTAATAATAGCTCATTGATCTCATTGTCCGGTGTCGGGGTACAGACGACAATCTCTTCTACTCCCGCAACAATAGCCGGAATCGCATTCATAAGCAGGGAACTCGGATAAGCGGCTTTACCGCCCGGGATATAAAGTCCTGCTCTATCAACGGCTGTCACTTTTTGCCCCAAAATATTACCGCTTGGTTCAAAATCGAGCCAAGATTTCGGCATCAATTTTTGGTGGTAACTCTCAATGCGATCATAGGCTAAGTGTAACGCTTCACGGAGTGTATCATCGATATTTTCATACGCCTGCTTCATCGATTCGACAGAGACTTCCAACTCTTGATCGTCGGATGGAGTCCATCGGTCAAACTTAGCGATGTGGGTTTTTAGGGCATGATTACCTTGTTCTTTGATCTCATCCAAGAGATTTTTGACGATATTGCTTACGCCGTCAATATCCATCTTGCCGCGTCCTAATAGTTCACGGAACGCTACTTGAAAATCTGCATCACTGCTGGTTAAAATCTTCACCGTATTTCCTTTGGTATCGTGCCAACATACTCTCATTCCCGATGATTCCCCCTTGGTGAATGTAGAGCGTCGGTTTCTCAAAAATTTGCGGGTTATCCAATAGCGTCAACCATCCAACCGGATCGTATAAGAGGTCAAACTCTATCCCCGTTTCGTGGCGTAATTTTAGCCAAATATTATAAGAGTCTTGATAAAGCTTCCCAAAATGGTACTTTTTCTTCGGCTTGATAATTGTCGGATGGAACAGCACCGCACTATCAAGCATATCAAACTGCTGTTTGAGATAGCTGCTATCCCCCACGCAGGGAACCGTAAAGACATGAGCCTGATAGCGGCTGTCAATCCGCAAGAGATGTTTCTGCAAAAAAAGAGCCGTCGTTCCGGTTCCAGAGGGTAAAAAGATATTGAGTTCCCGCATCCCTTTTGCCATCTGCCACAGTTTAATCTCACTCGCCAGTAATCGAATCCCTATTTGTGACTCTTTCTGGCGACCCCCTTCCTCTATAAACAGCACCTCATTACTTTCGATCTCATCTCTGGTAGGCTTAGTTTCACGGACAATGAGCTTCATCCTGTTTTCTAATGCATAACGATAGTTCCCATGTGGATTATCCCGTAGATAAGAGGAGAGATGCTGCACATAATACTCAAATGCCCATCCTTTCATCTTCGCCAATACAGATAGAGAGTACATCGCATTGGATTGAGAGGA
>JACXUN010000305.1 GCA_014763905.1 Campylobacterales bacterium | reverse complement strand
CGTAGGACTAGCCGTAGCTAATTCAAGAATTTTATTTTTTGAAGATTGCCTATTTTTAGGCTTCTGTGACTATGATATCCCGTCGAACTCAGGTTATTATTTATAATTTAACAGAAAGACCTATTCTATGCCTTTAGAGAATTTACAGCACCCAAAATTTCAAGAGCTGATGCAAGAGCACATTTTTAATATGGTTGAGTTTCTCTTTGAGTCCAATCAAGAGTTTGGTGTGGCTTGTGAAATAGAACATGTCGCATTTGAACCGGAACTGCCGAGCAAGATACAAAAATCTTTACCGGAAGTAACCCTCTTTATGCTGGCAAACTACTCGTTTGAGAGTGCGGCATTAAATGAAGAGTATTTGGAGTTTGAAGCGGGATTTGGTTCGGAAAATTTTGGTTCACTGGTTCAAATCCCTATCTTGGCGATCAAGCAGATTTTTGTCGGTGAATATCCGATCTTGATTAATCTAGCCTCGATGCCAGAAGAGATGGAAGAGATGGAAGAGATGGAAGAGGAGATCGACTCGATGAGTGTGCTCCTCAAAAATCCGGAAAATGCGAAACTTTTAAAGAAACGAAAACAATAACCGCTTAACAATTACCTGAAATAATATAATTGACTACATTGTCCACAAACGCATTGTTTTTATTCTCTTTGGCATAAACGATATAAAACTTACGGCTCATAGTATACCCATACATCCGAGACTCAAACAACTCTCCTTTATGCACCTCATCAGCTACGGCGTGTTTAGAGATAACTGTGACGGTCGGCTCATCATTATCCACACTGGCACGCTTGACACTCTGGAGTGCCGCGGTAGTATTGCTTACCTCGGAAAGCACATTGAAGCTCTTGCACGATACCCCCAAGTCCTCAAACACTTCACCGATCAATTTACGGGTATGTGATCCCTCTTCTCGGCAAATCCATTTGAAGTTATACAACTCCTCTGTTCGCAAAAACTTCGGCAGCGGTGAATTTGATACGATCACCAACTCATCATCAAACCACTCTCGATAGATCAGATCATCATCAAAAATCGGTACTTCGATCAATCCAACATCAAATTTACGATCTTTGATTCCTTCAATAATTTTCTCAGAAACATCAATACTGAGATTGACATCATTCCCGATGCTCTCACTAATGGTATTGAGACATTCACCCGGAATAACATACGAACCAATCGTAAACGATGCTGCTAATCTAAAGGTCATCTCTTTGTTAATAATTTTGAGAATATCTTTTTCCAAATTATTAATCGCCTTTTCTAATCGCGTCACCACACGATACAACTCTTCTCCCTCCGGGGTAAGCCTGATACCGTTTTTCTTTCGATCGATAACTTTTGCTTCTAAGTAACTTTCAATAAATTTAATCTGCTGTGTTACAGCCGGTTGAGAGATACCCAACTTCGCGGAAGCCTTAGAAAAACTGCGTTCCCTAGCTACTGTCAAAAAGGTCTCCATTTTCACAAAATCTCTTAGCATTATCTACCCTTATATCGTCAATTAAAATTATTATATCAAATTATA
>JACXUN010000075.1 GCA_014763905.1 Campylobacterales bacterium | reverse complement strand
TTCGATATTATTATCGAATCTGCTACCAATGCGATCGTCGTCGATGACAATGCAACCGCCATAATTATCAATGATGATATCAACCTCACCAGTGGTTTGGTCGCCGAATATCGATTCGATGAGTGTGAATGGACTGGAGCCGCCGGAGAGGTAACCGACAGCGGACCAAACGGACTGCACGCTACCGCGATGGGTGGAGCCGAACTCACTGCCGGGGTACTTAACAACGCTGGAAAATTTGACGGTAATGCCTATATCGATATCCCGCAAAACAGTGAACTCTCACTCACTGGAGATATGTCGATGAGCTTCTGGGTCAATCCAACCGATCAAACCTACAGTACGCAAAACGCTAATGAAAACTGGAAGCAGAACTTTATCGTCAAAGGGCTGGGAGCAGAATTTAGAGTTGATTTCTGGTATGATGAAACCGATCAGTGTCTCTGTGTGATGTATACCCATGGAAACGATAGTAATATGGTCAATCCGGATAATGATAAAATCTACTGGAATCAGTGGTACCACTTCGTATTGGTGAGAGATACGACTGCCAAAATGGTTCACTTCTATATCAACGGAGTATTGATTGACTCTAAACCGTATGATAGCTTAGGTATCGGGGAACCAACCTCCCAACTCAGCGGGGTAACCCTCTCGTCTGGAACCAGTGCCAGCAAGTTCAAAGGAGAAATCGATGAAGTGAAATTCTTCAACGGAGCGATGTCCGGTGGACAAGCCACAGAGATTTACAATAATGAAAGAAACGGACTCAACTATGATGGAACCCCGCGTAATCCGATTGTTTGTCAAGAGCCGTTTACCTGTAATGAAACCCTGTATATCTCTAACGGCAGTCTCGATGGTACGGGTGCTGCCGATAGCACTAAAACATGGCTACATAGCATCAATCGAGGCAATACCCCGTATGATTTTGATGCCATCGGATCAGGATACAGTGCCAATAGTAAAGGGTACAATGCCATTGGTTACCGGGTAGCCGATAACTATATCTATGCCCTCCAAGAGAATAGGCTGCTCAAAATTGATAAAAATGAGATTGTCAAAGAGCTTGGAACCGTTGTTGGGCTACCGGCTAAACAGTTCTATGCCGGTGAATTTGGTCGTGACGGATACTACTATGTGGGAATGGAAGCAACCGGCATGAGCAATACGATCTACAAGATCGATATCGATCAAGTGAAAGTGGTTGGTACCATTACCCTCAGCAGTTCGGTACGGTTTGAGGATATGGCAGAAGGTGGTGGTGGGTACTTCTATGCCATGCTGCAGAATGCCGATGGAACCAATAATCAAGTCGCCAAAATCGATCTAACAACCGGTAATGTTACACCAGTCGGGACGGCAACTCATAATGACAAACCGGCTATCGCTCTAGTCTATACCGATATAGACGGCGATATCTTTATGGTCGCGGATCAAGATAGCTTCTATAAAGTCGATACCGCCACCGGAGCCCTCTATGAGATGTCATCGATTCAATCGTTAAGTGACTACCATGACGGTACCAGCTGTCCAGATGCCAATATAACAGAACCAGTTGCGTTAACCCACATCACCAATATGGAAAAATTTGAAGGAAACAGTGGAACTACCACCTTTAATTTCACCTTGCAGTTTAGCCGTCCAACCGAAGCCAATAGCGGCTTCTGGGTCACCTATACCGATGGGGTCAACGCCGTTTATCCTATCGGAACAGCCGGTCATGTCGATACCCATACCGGAGATGAAGCCGACTTTGACGGCACGGCACAATATATTGCTTTGCCGATAGGAATAACCAGCTATGAGATCAATGCTACAGTCATAGGGGATACCTATGTAGAACACCATGAAGAGTTTTATGTGGATATCTACGCTCCAAATAATCTTATACTTATGGATACCCGTGCGGTAGGAATCATTCTCAATGATGACCATATGACTTTTAGAGTGGAGCGGGATGATAGCGGTGGATACACGGCGACCAATGCCTACGAATACCAAGTCAAGAGTCATCTGTATACCCAGATGGTTGGAAAAGATTTCGACTACTCGGTCGCGAGTTATGATAATCCATTCTCAGACTATCAGGAGCTTGAAGTCGAAGATGTCACCATCAAAGTTGATCTCTATGATGTCAATACTACCAATCCGGATCCACTCTTGATGGAGACTCGTTATATCTACTTCCCTCAAGGCAGTCCAACCTCTCGGATACCGGTTACGCTAGCTGATGATTTGGCGGTTGATCATGCCACACGAAAAGCCCTCTTCCGTATCTCATGGTTAGAAGACGGTAATGGTTCGATTCTCTATGGAGACTATAGTAATCCGGTAGACTATGACAATAAATTGAGTTCTGCGGCAACCTGTGGTTGTGTGGGAGAAGAGAGCATGAATGCCAGTGATCTTTTTGCCATTCGTCCGCTTGGATTTAATGTAGCGATCAGTGATAATCTCACGGAGGTCACCAATAATAATACGACCGGAGGCAAAGGAGTTAACCCGGTATCGCTGGCTGCCGAATATCCCTACCGACTCAATGCTGCCGCGGTGCGTGACACTTCCGGTACATTAGAAACGGAGTACAAGACCGATAACCCATGGGAGTTACAAGGTGTTCTTGACTTTGATGGTTCAACGACTAACTGTAATATCTTGGAAAATGTTGATCTCGTTGAAGAAAATACGATGAGAGGAACGTTTAGTTCAGGAGAACTGATCGGTGATGATTTCAACCATCTGGAAGCGGGTCGTTATCTCTTTACCCTGTTGGATATCAACTGGACGCATATCGATCAAAACGATACCAACCCTGAACTCTCGGGATGTATCGTTGATTATAATAACAGTGAACGAATCGGTGGAAAATATGGATGTAATATCAGCTCAGATATTGAAAACAACGCACTGTTTGATTCGATTGTCATAGAGTTTGAACCGTATGAGTTTAATATCACCAACACCTTTGTCCGCAATGCAAACGGTACCAACCGTAACCATGTCTATATGGGTGACCTAAACCTCAGCTTGGATATGGGGGTAGAGATTGGCGGAGATGTGATTGCCCAAGGTAAAAACCATAAACGGCTTTATAACTTCGTCGAAGGGTGTGCGGCAGAAGCGGTTAATATCGATCTGCAATACTTGATTACCAGTGATCAGAATCTAACCGACTCGACCGTTTACAATAAAATCTTGACCCGTAATGGAACCCCAATGGATTTCAACTATGTATATGCCTTTAACGGGAATGCTTATAATGCATCTGATCTCTATGAGCGGTTGGATAACAATATCACCATCCCAAGCAGTGCTTTTGTCAAATCTCAGGAGGGTAACAGTTCAGTGAGTATTCTGTATAATATCACCAAAGATCTAAATGAACCGATGAACCCGGTCAAGGTGATCTTTAGGGATCTCAATGCCTCCTCTGTGGATGCGACATCGTATAGTAACGGCAGTGACAACTTTATCCCATACGGCGGAGCAGACACCGGTCAACTGGATAGAAATGGAACCGGCACGAGATTCTTTTACTACAGCAAAGTGGCTCCGTATCAAGAGAACTACGGAGATGTCACTGGAACCAGTCTCAATACCCCGATCTATGTCGCGATTTACTGCGGGGATATGAACCAAAGTTGGTGTAGCACCATGATCAACACCAACGGGCTCAGTGAGAGCTTTGCCCAATCAGGTTGGTATACGGCTCATCTTCACGACAGCAGCACCGATGGTTCGATTAGTCAACTCTCGGTTGGTGATCCGTCTGATAGCGTTACCGATGCGGCTTCACTGCCAAACTTCCATGATGGTAGAGCCGGACGTATTGAGGATATCACGACAGCTACTAATCACGGCTCTTTACCGTGGAGAGTAACGGTAACCATCGATCAAATGAGTCCGTGGCTCTATCACCATATCATTAATGATGAGGGTAAACCGTTCTGGAGAGTCAATTTCAAAGGTAACAGCAATGGTGTCATAACCGGAGTCGGAGAGACCGGTCATATTACTGAGATTGATGCCAATACCAACTACTCCAACTCCAAAGGAGGTAAAATTGATTGGTAAATCAAACTTAAGACCCGGTATCGCAATGGTAGAGTTGATCTTTGCTATTGTGGTCATCGGTATCGTACTGCTCTCTACTCCGATGCTGATTCAACAGTCGATCAGCAGCAGCTATGTGGCTCTACAGCAGGAGTCCATCGCAGCTACGGCTTCTCATGTGGGAATCTTGCTGAGCAAACATTGGGATGAAGCCGATGCCAACACCTCGGCAGGGGTGGCTCCGATTATTACGATTAACCGCCCGCCGTTTAATCTTGATGGATTAACCAATGTCAACGGACGTGTATCTGAAATCAGTAATCAACCGGTTTTGGCTTCTACTCTGGGTTTGGATAATGGCGAGGATAAAACGAATTTTGATGATATCGATGATGCCAATGGACAAACGTTCAGCTTAATGCTTTTCAATAATGAGTACAGCGATAGTGAGAGCAGTCTAACTAATGTCGGGATTGGAGACTATGTCGATAAAAATATCTCTATCACCACCTCAGTACGTTATGCCCAAGATAAACCATTGCCTTTGGGTTTCACCCCTATGACCAACAGTAATCTGACAACCGACAATAATCTATTTGGTACGACCCTCTTAGTCGGAGAGGAGAGCAATATCAAGCTCATTACCGTAAATCTAAGTTCCAACAGTGATGTTGCCGAACTCAATAAAAGCATCACCCTTCATGCCTTTTCCTGCAATATTGGTACCTATACGCCAGAAGGGAGTCAATACTAATGCGTAGCCGTAAAGCTTTTAGTATCATTGAAGTGATTTTTGTACTGGTCGTTTTGGGTATCGTCGCATCAATTACCTCACAAATCATTGCACAGGTGTATGAGAACTATATTCAGCAACGTGCGGTTTATAACATCAGTACCCGAACCGAACTGGTTGTCAATCAGATTGTCAACCGTCTTAGTTATCGGATTCAAGGCAGTACCATCTCCAAAGATCATGAAACATTTTTAGCCGGTGGATTCACAGCAAGTCGAGGAGTTAACTGGCTTCCGCTCAAAGATGTACCGACGACCGGAGAGACCTATACCTCCATCGAGTGGATCGGTTATGATAACGACTCATTGGCGGCTTATACCAAGCAGCCGGGTTGGAGCGGTGTAGCCAATTATGAGAGTGCTTCCAAAAACCGTTTTGATACGCCGGGTTCATATTTAGTCCATGCACGTGATATCATCAGTCATCTCTCGATAGATGAGAATGACATGACTCATGTAGATCTACAAAATCGCCCCGCTGCTGTTTTATTTGATGAAAAAGACAACTACTATGACGGCAATAGAGAGTATGATCCGATCTGTATGGGTCTCATTCCAGAAGATGCCAAAAGCAACACCGATTGTATCTTTCCGGTATTGATGGATGATAACAACACTTTACGCTTCACTCGGGCTTCCGATCCTAATAGTGCGGCTATTCGAGATAAGATCATTACCGAACGGTATAAGCTGGCATGGAGTGCCTATGCCGTTGCTCCGGAACCACGCCAAGATGCCCAAGGAAATATCGTCATCGGAACTGATGGACGAACCCTCTATGATCTCGTCCTCTACTCCAACTATCAACCGTGGAACGGAGACACCTATCTATCGGGAACCCGTCATGTATTGATGAGCAATGTCTCTGTCTTCAAATTTTCCGAAACCGGCGGTGTGATCCGATTCAAAATCTGTGCCCAAGAGGATATCGGGCAGAGAGAGAGCGACGGTACGCCTATCAATGTCAGTATCTGTAAAGAAAAGGCGGTAATAAGATGATCTTAACAAACGCTATAACGATACCGCATCATAACCATCGACCGGCATTCTCTATGATCACCGCCATTGTTACTATCGTCATTATGGCATCTTTGACGGCATTGATTATGGGTATCACGGGCAAAACAGTGCATGAGACCACCGCACAGTATCAAAAAGAACAAGCCGCTCTACTGGCTCGCTCTTATACCGAGCAGGCTCTTCTCTATGCAATCCATTATGATCGAATCGGCAATGGAAACTGTCTCGAAAGCATTGATTCACAATTCGGGAACAGCGGCAATCTCTATGAGATTACGACCAATATCCAATATATAGGCAACAAGACCCTCCTCCCGGCAGGGTGTAATGCGGTTTCACTTGAAAGATGGGATACCAATACCAGCAGCGGATTTGATGCGACGATATCACTGATGGTTGATGTCTTTGTCAAATACAAAATATTGGATCATCCGCTCAATCTCGATAGTGATGCAAGCAATGATATTTATCAAACATTTCATCGTAGAACTGTTCAAAAGCTTTAATATCAAAACTAATTATTTAAATTTATAATGAAGATAATTTTTAATAGAAAGATTAATCATTCATTTACTTTTATTGCCTATAATTAGAGACTTGGGACGATTTTAGAAATATATGGGAAAGCTTAAAAAAATACCATTTTGTTTCAAAGTTGTTTTAGGTATAACAGTAATGAAAAGGATATATCATGAGTAAAAATATAGTGGGAAGACATTTTGATCTATCTGACTCTATCAGAGACCATATTGCTAGAGGAATCGACGGGTTAGAGAAGTACAATTTAGAAATTATCTCTACTAACACTATAATCTCAGGTGACAACAAGAAGAAAGGCGGTGTGGCGTTAGAACTTGTTATCAACCTGACAGACAAAAATACTATCGTGATTACACAAGCCGACAAAGATGTTTATGCAGCAGCAGACGTTGCATTAAGCCGAGCTCAAAAAGCACTACGAAGACATGCCGACAAGATCAAAAATCACAAAATCATGTCATTTAGAGATTTGGGTGATGAGGCTGAAGCGGTTTTAGATCTTGAACCAGAAGAGGTAGAGATAGTACCAATGGACTTAGAACTCCATAAGCCGCTTGATTTTGAAGAAGCAATCGAAGCACTCAAAGCTGAGAAAAAACGTCAATTTATCGTCTTTAATGACTACGATGGACTCATGAGAGTTATGTATAAGCGTGCCGACGGAAAGTTCGGTTTATATTAATAGACAAGCGGACAAAGCTATGCTTTGTCCCTCTACCCAAAACTCCTTACTAACCTGAGTTCGACGGGATATCATAGTCACAGAAGCCTAAAAATAGGCAAGATTTGAAAAATCAAAATTCGTAGGACTAGCCGTAGCTAATTCAAGAATTTTATTTTTTGAAGATTGCCTATTTTTAGGCTTCCCTTCGGGCTTTAC
>JACXUN010000304.1 GCA_014763905.1 Campylobacterales bacterium | reverse complement strand
TCAAATTTATCGGATGTTATCACGGTCACTCCGATTCACTGCTGGTACAAGGCGGAAGCGGTATGGCAACCTTCGGCAGTCCGTCCAGCCCCGGTGTTCCAGCTGATCTAACCAAGCATACCCTTTTGGCGACCTATAATGATATCGAAAGTGTTAAGCAGTGTTTTGCCGATAGTCAAGAGGGTATTGCCGCCATTATTATTGAACCAATAGCGGGGAATATGGGTCTGGTTCCGGCGACAGAACCATTTTTAGAAGAACTCCGAGAGCTTTGTGATACACATGGAGCCTTACTGATCTTTGATGAAGTGATGAGTGGCTTTAGAGCAACATTGACCGGAGCTCAGGGAATCAGCAGCGTCAAACCAGATATCGTGACCTTTGGAAAAGTGATCGGTGCGGGTATGCCGGTCGGTGCATTCGGAGCCAGACGAGAGATTATGGCTCAACTCTCGCCGGAAGGACCAATCTACCAAGCCGGAACGCTTTCTGGAAACCCGATTGCGATGGCAGCAGGACTAACCAGTCTGCGAAAACTCAAAGCTAATCCGATAATCTACAGTGAATTAGAAGCCAAAGCCAAACGATTAACTGCCGGATTCCAAGCTGCTGCCGATGCCGTTGATGTTCCGATGGTCACCGATGTACGCGGTTCAATGTTTGGATTTTTCTTCTCCGATAAGCCAATCAAAAATTTTGATGATGCCCTAGAGAATGATAGTAGATTCTTTGGTAAGTTTCATGCCAAGATGCTGGAGAAAGGGATCTATCTAGCCTGCTCTTCATTTGAGGCGGGGTTTATCTCTACCGTTATGACCGATGCGATGATCGACGAGGCTATTGAAGCAGCGAAAGCTTCGTTGCAAGAGTTGACAGAGTTATAACAGAGGGGAGAAAGCTCTCCTCTTAAAATGCATAGCTCAACCCAAAATTAACCGCATCCAAATCAGGAGCATCAGACTTCTGAAGCTATAATGGCCTGAAAATCTAAGACAATATTGCATCAAAGTTTATTTCCAAAAAAGCTAGAATAGAAGTCAATACAAAATATAGAAGAAAAATTGAGAAGTTGAGATCAGCCTATGACGCTGATCTCTCAATGTATAGGATTAATTCCAACCTAAAATTTCCGGTTGGTCTTGGAATTTTTCGGTAATTGGTACTTTGATTTCCGTATTTTTTTTGACGATATAATCGCTGCCTTTTTTGTAGATAAGTCCCCGCTTGACTAAATCTTGATTGCCATTGACAATGATCATATAGTCATTGGCATCATTATAGTATCGCTCGGCAATCTCTTTCGTTGAAATATCATAAGGAATCCGTGTATTGACCCATCCTGAAACTGTTGTTTCTGATTTCTCTACACCCTCACTGTTTTCGGCGACTGCAACACTACTCATACCCATCCACAGTAGTAATGCCACACCGAGACTTATTTTTAGGATTTGTTTGGTTTTCATAAGTTCCCCTTGTTTTTTAGATTGCAACTGATTATACAATGGGGCAACTTAGAGTCAAAATATTTGAATCTAAATTGTGATCTTTTTTGTTACCA
>JACXUN010000074.1 GCA_014763905.1 Campylobacterales bacterium | reverse complement strand
GTCGAACTCAGGTTAGTATTTAGAGATGTGGTATAATAGATGAAAAAAAGATGGAGTGAACGATGGCAATGACACTAAATATTGATAATCCTCATCTTGAAAAGCAACTGTTGCAATTTGTCCGAGAACAAAAGCAAAACCTTGAAGAGATTACGGTTGAGGCATTAGAGCTTTTTATGGAGAGGTTTAATAAAAAAGAGAAATTTCATTATACC
This sequence comes from Campylobacterales bacterium, assembly GCA_014763905.1. GTDB lineage: Bacteria > Campylobacterota > Campylobacteria > Campylobacterales > Sulfurovaceae > UBA1140. Next base: position 7,122 of record JACXUN010000074.1, on the reverse strand, counting down.
AAACGCGACCCTAAAAAGTATATGCACAAGATTGAGTACAATGATGAGAATGACGAAAATTTGAGTGATGTTAAACCTTACGCTCATATCGAGGATAGTGCCAAGTATATCCATGACTTACGAAGAAAAAGAAATCGTTGATGATTTTTATGGATACATGTATATTGATAGATTATTCAAATGAGAAGCTCTGGATTGATGAGAATTCATTTAAAAAAAGTTTATATCAATTCTATTGTGCAGTTAGAATTTTTAGCAGGATCTTTAAACAAAAGAGAGCTGAAAAAGCTTAATAAGATATTGACAAAATGTACGCTGTTGGAGATAGACCAAGAGATTTTGAACCTTTCAGTTGAATTGATGAATGAATATGGACTCTCTCATGGTATAGGTGTTTATGATGCCATTATCGCTGCTACTTGTATGGTCTATGATCTCCCTCTATGGACACATAATAAAAAGGACTTTAAGTTTTTAGATCTTGTTTTGGTGGATCGGTAGTTGATGAGAAACCAAGTAGATACCATTATCATTGGAGCTGGAGCGAGTGGATTGATGCTTGGCTCTTTACTCTCCAATCATAATTTCCTCATCCTCGAACACAATACTCAAATAGGAGCAAAACTTCTGATCTCAGGTGGTGGCAAGTGCAATATTACCAATGAGTATGTCAAACCTCAAAACTATCTAGGCAATCAAAAGTTCATTCGTCATGTGTTGAAACGCTTTGATCAGCATAATCTACTGACATGGTTGGGTGAGCGTGGGTTAATCCCTGAGATGCGTAAAAACAATCAATACTTCTGCCAAACCTCTGCCAAAGAGATTGTTGAACTCTTTAAGCGTGTTATTCCAAAATCAAAAATCCAACTCAATACCTCCGTGCAAAATGTACGCAAGAAAGGGGAGTTTTTTGAGGTGGTAACCAATCGAGGGGTATTCCAAAGCAAAAATGTTATTGTGGCTTCGGGAGGATTGAGTTATCAGAAGATCGGGGCTTCGTCAATAGGATATGATATTGCAGCATCGTTTGGGCATACGGTAACAAAATTGAATCCGGCACTGGTCGGTTTTACGGTGCAAAAAGAGCAGTTTTTTTTCAAAGAGTTGACGGGGATTTCAACGGATGTCGTGATTACGGTGGGTGAAAAAGAGATTAACGGCTCTCTGCTCTTTGCTCATAAGGGGATATCGGGACCGGCAGTTTTGGATGCGTCGCTCTATTGGGAAAAAGGAAAGATGACCATTGATTTCCTGCCGACTGTCCATTTCGATCAGATCAAAAATTCCAAAAAAAATATCGGTAATCTTTTGGGGATGCCAAGTCGGGTGAGCAAAGCGTTTTTGGATGAATTGGGCATTGACGATAAAAAAGTTACGTTGCTGACCAAAGAGGAGTGGCAGAAATTGGAGAGTTTGAAAGCCTACAGTTTTGCTCCAGCCGGAACCTTTGGTTATACCAAAGCTGAGGTGACCAAAGGAGGAGTGGTAACCGATGAGATCGATGCGGGTTCCATGATGAGCCACAAGGTAGACAATCTTTACTTTCTAGGTGAAGTACTGGATGTGACGGGCGAATTGGGCGGATATAATTTTCAGTGGGCTTTTTCGACGGCATTTGTTGCTTCTAAAGCGTTAGCCCATTTATAATGTGTTAGAATTTGACGATATGAACTAAAGTAGCAGTATGGCAATCAAAGAGATAAATTATAAAAAACAGACCTTTCGACTGAGTTATGAGATATGTAATCCCCATGCCAAAAAAGGTGTCTTGATTCTCCACGGATGGGGAAGCAATAAGGAGATCATGCGGCAGGCATTTTCCGCCCATTTTACTGAGTATCGGCAGACCTATCTTGATCTGCCGGGATTTGGCGGAAGCAGTAACGATATGATCTTGACGACGAAAGATTATGCCTATATCGTGCGGCTTTTTATCAAGGCGGTCGGACTGCATCCGGCTGCGATTATGGGACATTCTTTTGGCGGGAAAGTCGCGACGCTGCTCAATCCAGATATTTTGGTACTGCTCTCTTCTTCCGGGATTATCGTTCCCAAGCCGTTGTCAGTTCGGATGAAAATAGCGATCGTAAAACTCCTCAAGCCGTTAGGATTTTCTAAAATTCGTCAACTTTTTGTGGCTCCCGATGCCAAGGGAATGAGTCATGAGATGTATGAGACTTTCAAAAATGTAGTCAATGAGGATTTTGAACCCTCATTTGCTCAATATGATGGGCGGGCTCTACTCTTCTGGGGCAAAGCAGATACGGCGACACCACTCTATACCGGAGAGAAGATTTCACAGATCATTAAAAACAGTCAATTGTATCCGCTGGATGGGGATCACTACTTTTTTCTCAATCATGCGAAGTTTATTGCCGATACGATTATGCATGAGATAGGATAGATTATGGAAAATATGGATATATCTCTACTTACCGTATTCGTACTGATCGGTGTTATTACGACCACCAGTCTATATGCCTTGACCAATCCCTATGTCGCCAATAAATATATCTTCAATATCGGAGCCATCCGAGGGGATAATCGGTGGGATAGAATTCTCACTAAAGGTTTATAGAGAATTATGCAGAAGTAGGAATACTCATTTTGCCGCTTCTCTATCTGGGATATTATATGTATCAGCGGAGATAATGGGACTGTCAACCCACGCTACAGTCACCCTATGCTAAAATACGCCTAATGAATTGAACAATAAGGATTTTGGGCGATGCTATTTGTAGAGATCATCAGTAATATTTTGTTTGTGTTGGCGTTGGGTTATTACTTTATGACCAATATGCAGTGGTACAGTTATAAGCTGGAGCGGGTACTTTTTCACCATACCAAGACGTGGTGGCATCTGGTCTATTTTTTGATTCCGCTTTTTGCCTATTTTGTGGCATCAAAAGTTCAGCTTAGTATTGTCGTGACGGTGATTTATATCGGGATGTTGGTGCATTGGCGAAGCGGACAGGATAAGAAGCTGGTCTTTACCGGACGGGTCAAGCGATTTTTTGTGGCGTTGATTTTCTTTACTTTCTTCCTTGTGATGTTGAAGTTTGTTGGGTTTAAGTATGAGAGTTTTGCGGTATTGATTCCGCTCTTTTTGGCTCATTTTGTCTCATTGATGATGGAGAAGATGCTCTTCAAAGGTTTCCAGATGAAAGCGGAAAAGAAGCTCAAAGAGCGAGAAGAGATGATCGTCGTAGGGATTACCGCAAGTTACGGTAAAACCAGTATCAAGAACTATATCGTCCATATCCTCTCAGCGAAATACAAAACTTATGCAACTCCACGATCGGTCAATACCTTCGGCGGGGTAATAAAAGATATCAATGACGATCTCCCAGATGATACCGAAGTCTATGTGGTGGAGATGGGAGCCAGAGGAGAAGGGGATATCGCTGAGATCGCAACCTTCGTCAATCCACAATATGTCGTGGTTGGGAAGATCGGACCGGCTCATATCGAGTATTTCGGCAGTCTCGAAAATATCCGCAATACCAAAATGGAAATCCTCCAATCCAAAAGATTGAAGGAAGCATGGGTACATGAATCGGCAATGATCAAGCCGGAAGCTCATATCCACAGTTTTGGTAAAGAGATCACCGATATTCAAGCTACTCTGGAGGGGTTGGACTTCACTATGGATGGAGAAACATATCATGCCAATATCTTAGGAGCATTTAATGCGATGAATATTGCCGCTGCGATCAAAGTCGCCCGTGCTTTAGGCATGGATGAAGCGATTATCAAACAGCAGCTTCAAACCCTCAAACCGACCCCTCACCGACTCCAACGTATGGATGCCGGAGGCAAAGTGATTATCGATGACAGCTTCAATGGCAATATCGATGGGATGTTAGAAGGGTTTAATTTGGCTTCGACGTATGGAGGACGCAAAGTGGTGATCACTCCGGGATTGGTGGAAGTGGATGATGAATTCAATGTACAAGTAGCGAAACGTGCGGATGAGGTCTTCGATGTTGTAGTAGTGACGGGTGATTTGAATTATAAAATCTTCCAAGAGAATGTGGATGCCAGTAAGTTGGTCAAGCTAGAGAGTAAGGATAAGATGCAAGAGATGCTGATAGAGCAGACAAGAGCGGGGGATTTGATTCTGTTTGCTAATGATGCTCCGAGTTTTATATAGAAGAGCATAAGTAAGTCTGTTATACAATGTGTTATACGGATTTGAAAAGGAGATAACTATTTAGATTTGGTTTATAAAGATCAATGGAAAGATGCAGAGGCTTTACAATATCGTAGAGAACTTGATGCTGTTTTTAATGGTGAAGAACCGGCGTTAATGGAAGCAGACTTATATATCGAAAATCGTAAATAGGAGATGAAAATTGAAGAGGGTTACTAAATCATCCTCCTGTAATGTTTTAACCGTCTATGAAAAAAAGTTTCCTCATAATTTATGGGATGACTTTTATAGACACAATGGCAGTAAATTATATAATCGACTCAAAAAACAGATGTATCAAGATCAAGGGGGACTCTGTGCCTATTGTGAATGTCAGGTTACAGATACCCATAAACAAAGAATAGAACATTTTAATGATAAGTCTAACTCAACACCGTCAAAAAATCTGCATTTGGATTGGAATAATATGATTGGTGTCTGTTTGGGTGGTTCCGATATACGCAATAAAGAAAATCCTCAATTTAGAACAGCTGCTAATTTAAGTTGTGATGCGTATAAAGCAAATCATGCAAAGATTTTAAATCCTTTGGAGATTGAAGCTTTTCCTAATTTGTTTACACTAGATAGAAAAACATGTAGATTGAAAGCTCATAGTGAGAATTGTAAACAGGTTACAATTCCAAATAATCCATATCCTACTACGAAAGAATTTGTTACAAATACTATTAATGAGTTAAATCTAAATTGTGATCGTTTAACAACCGATCGACATAAAGTTTTGATAGCCTATAGCAGAGAGATTGAAAAAGGTAGAAGAGCCGGAGATAGAGAAATTTTAAAAAACTTGCCTATAAGTGGTTTTTTCCTAGTTTTTTTACAACACGGAGAATTTTATTGACAAACATGCTGAAGCGTATTTAAGTAGTATAAATTTTAATGGATAAACAATGACCTACCTAATCGACACCCTAACCAAAAAATTCGGCTATCTATCCGCCCTCCTAGCCTTCGCCCTAACATTTCTAGTAGGCTATGATGCCATGATGCGTTACCTTTTCTCCGAGGGTTCTATCGCTTTACAAGAAGTAGAGTGGCATCTCTTTGACATTATGTTCCTTTTGGGACTCTCGTATGCCTTGAAGCACGATAAACATGTGCGGGTGGATATCTTTTTTACCCACTATTCGACTGAGACCAAAGCAATCGTGCAGATCGTTTCGATGCTTATTTTGGTCATCCCGTTTTCACTCTTCTTCTTGCATGGGGCGTATGAGATGACGATACAGAGTTATATGCAAAATGAGATCTCCTGTGATCCAGGAGGATTGACGCATCGATATCTAATCAAAGGAGTCTTGGTCGTTGCGTTTGTGTTGCTACTTTTGCAGTCTCTTTCTGAGATACTTAAAGCCTATGATCATGTGAAGCATAAGCGAAAACTCTTTATGGTTTTGGGTGTGGTGGGTGTATTACTTTTCCTCTCCTCTTTGCATCTGCCGTTTTTTCTGGATCCGCTCTGGTTAATGTTTATGCTGACGCTCTTTTTACTTATGAGCGGGTTTCAGGTGGCGTTTGTTTTTGGCGGAGTGGCTTTCTTCTTTGCGTTGATCTCGGATGAGTTGGGACTCAGTGTACTGGATATGCTGCCGCATCGTGTCTATGGGATTATGGACAATGTAACGCTGATGGCAGTACCGCTCTTTATTCTTATGGGATTGATCTTGGAGAAATCCAAAATGGCTGAAGATTTGCTGCTCTCGATGGGGAAACTCTTTGGCGGTGTACGAGGAGGTTTAGCGATATCGGTAGTCATCGTGGGAGCGATTTTGGCGGCAAGTACGGGGATTGTAGGGGCATCGGTGGTAATGATGAGTTTGATTGCGTTACCATTGATGCTGAAACATCACTACTCCCCTCAATTGGCGACGGGGGCGATCGCGGCGAGCGGGACATTGGGGCAGATTATTCCACCATCTATCGTCTTGATTGTCTTGGGGGATCAGATGCACCTAAGCGTCGGCGATCTCTTTAAAGCGGCAGTTGTGCCAGGGATACTGTTGATTCTGCTTTATATCGTCTATATTGTGATTATTGCCAGACTCAATCCGAAAGTGGCACCGGCTATCAAAAGTGATGAACCCTATGCTTTGGTGGTTAAGGAAGCGGTCAAAGTGATTACCCCGCCGTTACTATTGATTTTGGCGGTTTTGGGGTCGATTTTTGCCGGTATCGCCAGTCCTACTGAATCGGCAGCGATTGGGGTACTCGGAGCGTTGCTACTTGCCAGAATGAATGGTTCACTCTCGTTTGATCTGATGCGGTATGCGTCGATCGAGAGTGTGAAATTGAGTGCGATGATTTTTATGATTCTGATTGGAGCAACGGCATTTTCATTGGTCTTTAATGAACTTGGCGGTGATGATATGGCACTGCAGTTCTTTACTGGAGATATGGGCAGTGCATGGACATTTATTATCATTGCGATGGCGGTGATCTTCCTTTTGGGGTTCTTTATCGATTTTATTGAGATCGCCTTTGTGGTGGTACCGATTTTGGTACCGATTGTTTCGGCGTTTGGAATTGATCCCGTATGGTTTGCGATTTTGATTGCTCTCAATCTACAAGCCTCTTTTTTGACCCCGCCGTTTGGGTTTGCTCTCTTTTATCTCAAAGGAGCAGCCGGTGACATGGTGAGTACGGGGCAAATTTATAAAGGAGTGATACCGTTTATCGCACTGCAGATTTTAGCATTGGTGATTGTGATGGTATTTCCGGATTTAATTTATCTATTAACCTGAGTTCGACAGAAAAAGGGTAGTCACTCTATAATTTCAAAAACAAAAACGAAAAAAAGAGTGACTGAAAAATGCTAACAACCTGAGTTCGACGGAGTATTATAGTCACAGAAGCCTAAAAATAGGTAAGATTTGAAAAATCAAAATTCGTAGGACTAGCCGTAGCTAATT
>JACXUN010000303.1 GCA_014763905.1 Campylobacterales bacterium | reverse complement strand
ATGAATTTATATCTTGACTTTATAAAAAATGTAGCATAAAGTAGCAGTTGAAATTGAAATTAACTTTGAAAATTATTTGTCTTGATTTATTTTTCAGGTCATTATAATTGTGGTAATAAAAGAGTTCTTGGCAAACTATAATGTCTTTTCGTCAATATAGGTTTGCACAAAACTTTTGATTTCACTGTAGACAAAAGAGTCTTTGAAATCTTTGATCTTCCCGCCGCTTGCATTGGGATGCCCGCCGCCATTTCCGATCTCTGCTGCCATCTTGGAGACATCCAGCTTGTTATTGCTTCGCAGTGAAAAATTCCCTCTAAAATTGATATCCATATAGAAGTCATAATCAGGATTTTCAACCAGAAAGGTATTGCCCAAGATCGAGGTATTGCCGAGGCTATACCCCAGTAATCCTTTATTACCGCGATACTCGATAGTGAGCCGCTGTCGCTCTTGGGTCAGCAGTTTGGTGACATATTGGGCGACGAGATTATCGATGGTGTTGTTCTGCTGATCTCTAAAAAAGGCTTTTTTGAGCTGATGCAGATCGTCATCCAAGGCGATATGTGCCTCTTCTTTTTGGAGGTAAGTGTTGGCTTGATCAATGAGATAGAGTTTGAGATTCCGATCTTCCGTAGGAAAGAGGATACGATTAATCTCTCTCGAACCGGAAATCATCCCCAGTCCTACTTTGCCAAACTCGAACAGATCATGATCAATGAGCCAGATATCGACCGCATTGATCGCATTGACGATGGTCTCATACCGGTTTTCTTGATCAAAGCCATAATGTTTTCTGAGCCAATCATAGGTGATTTTGGTCGCACTTTTAGTTGTATCGAGTTTATACCAAGCAAATCGCTCAGCTGTCTGTTCACCGGAGCCGTGATGATCGAGGAGTTGGATTTTGGCTCCGTGTTTCATCGCCTCTTGTTCTAGCCAGTTGGCTTCTTTGGTGGTGAGATTGAGGTCGGTGATGAGGATGAGATGTTCTTCGTCATCTTGATGGAGAAACTTTTGTCGTTTGATAGAGCTGAAGATCTCTTCGAGTCGGGAGGTGACCTCCGAACCGTAGTTGGCATTGTAGCACTCGATTTTTTCAAAGCAGTTTTGCGTCAGATATTGACAGCCGTAACCGTCAAGATCGATATGGGATAGATGGTATAGATACATTACTGTAGGATATCCTCTAGGGTAAGTTCTTTTAGAAAGGTATCTATTTTATGTTGAAAGTTGGTTAAAAACGGTGAGATATTACAGGTTCCGATTGCTCCGTGAGGGCAGTTTCCGGCATATTGACTACAGTCAAAGACCATAGGACTTCTTCCTTCCGCGGCAATAATTATTTCTGCCACAGTAATCTCGGAAGGGGCTTTGGCGATAATAAATCCGCCGTGAGCTCCCTTTTTGGACTCTAAGGTACCGCTTTTGGCTAAGGATTGAAGAATCTTGGCTAGGAAGCTTTTGGGGAAGTTGAGTTCCATTGCTAGCTGTTCCACTCCTTTGGGTTTATCGGAGTTTCGTATGAGATCAATAGCAAGTAGAGCATATTCACTGGCACGGGTCAATAA
>JACXUN010000302.1 GCA_014763905.1 Campylobacterales bacterium | reverse complement strand
TTTTGAATTAACTCGTTAGTCCCGCAAAAATTTGACTTTGCCTACAAAAAACCTCGTAAAGCTGTGACTATGATATCCCGTCGAACTCAGGTTACTACTTTTTTTGAGGGTGGTTTTCGATTGGTGGAGGGGATGGGGAGTAAGGTGTATTGTCTGTGTTAATTCAAGAATATTTGTATGTTAACTCAAGATTTACTTGATGTTAACTCAAGATATGATACGATTTGAGTAGAAGGATAAGTATGTATATTCAGCGAAGTATCACCCCAATGGTTCATGATCTACTCAAAGATTTTAGAATTGTCTCTATCAATGGTCCCCGACAAAGTGGTAAGACCACACTTGCCAAAGAGATTGCTGATCAGTTGGGTATGCGTTATTATACCTTTGACCATGAAGCGACCAGAGCCACAGCTCAAAACAATCCGATTAACTTTGTCAAACAACTCTCTAAATCGCCTTGTGTGATTGATGAGATACAGATGGTACCGGAGATTGCAAGTGCTTTGAAAATGAGTGTCGATGAAGCCAATCAATCGGGAATGTTTCTGCTCACAGGAAGTGCCGATCTGTTTAAAATGAGTGCTATCAAAGAGTCGTTAGCCGGTCGAATGGTTTCGGTGAGTCTCTATCCTCTCTCCTGTTTTGAGATCGCAGGAAAAGAGGGGAATATTGTAGATAAACTTTTTGATCACACGCTGCAAGAGAGCGTTTATCAACCGATTGATTATGAGCAGATAGTTGAACAAATGGTCAAAGGAGGATACCCCTCAATCCAAGATAAATCTTCCCGTTCACAAGAGCGTTGGTTTGAAACCTATATCGATGCACGGATTGAAAAAGATCTCTCCCTAATTAAAAATATTAGTTTGGAAAATCGTTCAGAGATCAGTAAACTGCTACGCATCTTGGCTGCCAATACGAGTAATCTTCTCAAATACAGCACCCTTGCCAAACATTTGAGTATCAAAGATGTCACGGTCAAATCGGATATCGAGATTTTGGAAGCTCTCTTCTTGGTCAAACGGGTCACTCCCTACTTCACCAATCGAGGAAAACGGGAGATCAAAGCTCCCAAGATTCAATTTATTGATACGGGGTTAGTCTCTCATTTGGTGGATGCCGATGCCCATACCTTGATTGTTTCTCAACGAGAGATGTTAGGTAATTTGGTTGAAAACTTTGTCTATGCCGAACTGTTAAAACATGCCACCTATGCCAAAAAGTCTACCAAAATTTATCATTATCGAGACGGAGCCTATGAGGTGGATTTGGTCTTAGAGCAAAAAAACGGTTCAATTGTGGCGATTGAGGTCAAATCATCAGCCACGATTAAATCAGAGTATTTCAAAGGATTGGTGAAGTTAGCAGACAATGCCAGAGATAATTTCCTACAAGGCTATCTCTTTTACGGTGGGGATGAGATATTGCCATTCACTAAGGATGGGTATATCTTCTGGGCGATTCCTTTTGGAGTTTTGTATTAACCTGAGTTCGACGGGATATCATAGTCACAGCTTTACGAGGTTTTTTGTAGGCAAAGTCAAATTTTTGCGGGACTAACGAGTTAATTCAAAAA